>NZ_JAIUKC010000172.1:0-2737 GCF_020177435.1 Saccharopolyspora sp. 7B
GCCCCCGCGCCCCCCCGGGGGGGGGGGGGTGGGGGCCGGTCTAGGTCCGCCCTCCTCCCGGGCTCAGGGGCGGAGGGCTCGGCCGACGGGGGGCGACGGTCCGAGCCCGCGCACGAGGACAGCCGGTGGGGTGGTTCTGCGGCCTGGTGATCGTGCCACCGGGCGGCGGGATGTTCCGGCGGACGAGATCCGGGCGGGCGCGGGATTCGGCCCCGCCGGGGTGTCGTGCCGAGTTCGTCACGTGTGCCGGGCGGGGTTCGGTGGGTAACGTCGGGCCCGTGCAGCTGACGTGGCGGAACGGACTGGACCAGGCCGAGGTGGCCGAGGTGGTGGCGCTGCTCGACGCGGCCGCGGAGGCCGACGGGGTGGCGCCCGCGGGCGAGCACGTGCTCATGCGGTTGCGCGCGCACCGCGACGTGGCGCAGCAGATCGAGCCGGTGCAGGCGGACGTCCGCTCCGAGCACTTCGTGGTGCGGAACGCGGCGGACGAGCTGCTCGGCTACGCGCACCTGGACACCGCGGACGAGGCGGCCGGCCTGCTGGTCGCCGAGCTCGCCGTGCACCCGGCGCAGCGCCGCGGCGGCGTCGGCACCCGGCTGGTGCGGGCGCTGCTGGAGCGCGCCGACCTGCCGGTGGAGGGCGCGGGCGAGGACACCGGCCGGTTGCGGATCTGGTCGCACGGCGAGCACCCGGGTGCGCTGCGGCTGGCGGAGCGGTTCGGCTTCGCCCGCCCGCGCGAGCTGTGGCGGATGGGGCTGCGGCTCGCCGACGCCGAACTGCCGGAGGCCCCGGCGCCCGGCGGCGTGTCGATCCGCGCGTTCCGGCCCGGCTCCGACGAGGCCGCCGTCGTCGAGGTCAATCACCGAGCGTTCCGATGGCACCCGGAACAGGGCGCGATGAGCGAGGCGGATCTGCGCGAGAAGGAAGCGGAGGACTGGTTCGACGCGGCCGGCTTCTTCCTCGCAGTGGACCCGCAGGACCGCCTGCTGGGTTTCCACTGGACGAAGGTCCACCCGGACGGGCGCGGCGAGGTGTACGTCGTCGGCGTGGATCCGGACACGCAGGGTAGTGGCCTGGGGAAGGTGCTGACCGCGGCCGGGCTGCGCCACCTGCGTGCGGCCGGCTGCGCGGAGGTCCTGCTCTACGTCGAGGGCGACAACGCTCCCGCGATCAAGGTCTACCAGCGCCTGGGCTTCGAGCGCACCGATCTGGACGTGCAGTTCGGGCGGTGATCCGCCCCCTCCGTCTGGATCACTGATTGCGAACGCCTGGATCACGAGATGGTGGACGGTCACCCGTTGGAACGTGGCGCTGCTTACTTAGCGTGCCTTGTTCACTTCGCGTTCACCCGTTGCATGGCGCGAATCCACTCCCACTGCTTAGCGTTCGGAGACGAGCGGCAGCGCGCCGCGCCCACGGTGTTTCCCTGATCTGGAGGAACGAAGTGAAGATCAAGCGGCACAGTGCTGCGCTCGGATTCTTCGCGGCCGGCACGCTCGTGCTGTCCGCCTGCGGCACCGACCAGAACGTTCCCCAGGGCGGCGGCAACCCGGCGCTGGCCGGGCTGAACGTCGACTGCGGCACCAAGCCGGTCTCCGCCGAAGGTTCCTCCGCGCAGAAGAACGCCATGGACGTGTTCGCCCGCGACTACGGCATCGCCTGCGAAGGCCAGCAACTCAACTACACCAAGTCCGGCTCCGGCAAGGGCGTCGCCGCCTTCACCGCCGGGCAGATCGACTTCGGCGGCTCCGACTCGCCGCTGGACGAGGCCGACGGCGAGGTCGCCAAGGCCGCCGAGCGCTGCCAGGGCAACCCGGCGTGGAACATCCCGATGGTCTTCGGCCCCATCGCGGTGTCCTACAACGTCGAAGGCGTTGACGACCTGGTGCTCAACGCCGACGTGATCGCGAAGATCTACCAGGGCCAGATCAAGAACTGGAACGACCCGGCGGTCGCCGCGCTGAACCCCGGCAAGCAGCTGCCGGACCTCGCCGTCGTCCCGTTCTTCCGCTCCGACGAGTCCGGCACCTCGGACAACTTCCAGAAGTACCTCAGCACCGCGACCGGCGGCGCCTGGAAGGGCGAGGGCAAGCAGTTCCAGTCGGGGCCGGGCATCGGCCAGGGTCGCGAGGGGAGCGACCAGGTCGCCCAGTCCGTCAAGGCCACCCCGGGTGCCATCACCTACGTCGAGTGGTCCTTCCCGAAGAACCTCGGCCTCGGCATCGCCAAGATCGACGGCGGTGCCGGCCCGGTCGACCTGACCACCGAGAACGTCGGCAAGGCCATCGACGGGGCCAAGGTCGAGGGCGAGGGCCACGACCTGCGGGTCGACCTCGACTCGATCTACGGCAACAAGCAGCCGGGCGTCTACCCGATCGTGCTCAACACCTACGAGATCGTCTGCTCGAAGGGCTACGACCCGGAGACCGCCAAGGCCGTGAAGGCCGTGCTGACCGTCGCCGCCAACGCGGACGCCGCGCAGCTGGAGGAGGCCGGCTACGTCTCGCTGCCCGAGGCGTTCAAGCAGAAGGTGCTGGGCGCCGTCGACGCGATCGCGTGACGGACCTGACCCTCCACCAGTGAGAGGCTGCACGTAGCAGTGAACGACTCGACAAGAGCCGACCAGCGCCCGGGGGGGGGCCCGCCCCCCCCCGGGCCCCCCCCCCGCGCGGGGGGCCCGGGGGGCCCGGGGGGGGGCGCGGGGGGGGAGCGGTGGAGCCCGGCGCCCGAACCGGCA
>NZ_JAIUKC010000173.1:0-19927 GCF_020177435.1 Saccharopolyspora sp. 7B
GCCGGGGCCTCGCCCCCCCCCCCCGCCCCCCCCCCCCCCCCCCCCCGGGGCCCCCGCCCCCCCCCACCCCCCCCACCCCCCCCCCCCCGCCCCGGGGGGCCCCCCCCCCCGCGGGGCCCCCCACGGGCGTTTCGGCATCCACTTCCGGACCGGAGGCCGTCATTTCCGCTCCCGAAGCGCCCCCGGCGGACGAACCGAAGAAGGTCGTCCGCATCGGGGACCGCGCATTCCAGTCCCTCGCGACCGGGTCCGGGATCTTCGTCGTCGCGCTGATCGCGGCGATCGGGATCTTCCTGCTGATCCGGGCCGTGCCCTCGTTGCAGGCGAACCAGGTGAACTTCCTGTTCAGCCGGGTGTGGGACACCTCCGACCCGAACGAGCTGAGCTTCGGCATCGCCGACCTCGCCTGGGTGACGGTGGCGAGCTCCCTGGTCGCGCTGGTGTTCGCGATGCCCATCGCGTGCGGCATCGCGCTGTTCCTCACCCAGTACGCGCCGCGCTCGCTGGCCCGCCCGTTCGCCTACATCGTCGACCTGCTGGCCGCGGTGCCCTCGGTGATCTACGGCCTGTGGGGCGTGCTGGTGCTGGGGCCGGTGCTCAAGCCGGTCGCGCTCTGGCTGAACCAGAACCTCGGCTGGATCCCGATCTTCGCGGACGGCAACGCGCCCGCCGACGGCGGCATGAACATCTTCACCGCGGGCATCGTGCTCGCCGTGATGATCCTGCCGACCATCACCGGCGTCACCCGCGAAGTGTTCCAGCGGACGCCGAAGGCGCACATCGAAGGTGCCCAGGCGCTCGGCGCCACCCGCTGGGAGGTCGTGCGGACGACGGTGTGGCCGTTCGGCCGCAACGGCTTCATCGGCGGTTCGATGCTCGGCCTCGGCCGCGCGCTCGGCGAGACCGTGGCGCTGACCGTCATCCTCAGCACGGTCAACAGCGGACCGAACTTCAGCCTGTTCGACGTGGGCGCGACGTTCGCCTCGAAGATCGCGCTCGGCTCCGGCGAGTTCAACAACAACATGCAGGTCGGCGCCTACATCTCCGCCGGTCTGGTGCTGTTCGTCATCACCTTCGCGGTGAACGCGCTCGCCCGGTGGATCGAGAGCGCCAGCGGTAAGGGGAAGTCATGACAACGAACGCCGCTGACGTCGAGCGCCCCGCCGCACCCCCGGCGTTCCAGCACCTCGGGTTCGCCCGCAAGTTCAAGAACCACCTCGCGACCACCGTGTTCACCGCGGCGTTCGTGATCGCCGTCATCCCGCTGCTGTGGGTGCTGATCACCCTGCTGCAGCGCGGGCTCGCCCCGGTGCTGAGCAGCACCTGGTGGACGCACTCGTTCAACGGGCTGCTGCCCACCGACTTCGGCGGCGGCATCAACCACGCGCTCGCGGGCACCCTGCTCGAAGGGCTCATCTGCGCGGTCATCTCGGTGCCGCTGGGCGTGCTGGTCGCAATCTACCTGATCGAGTACGGGCAGAACTCGCGGTTCGCGAAGGTCGCCACCTTCATGGTGGACATCCTCAGCGGCCTCCCGTCGATCGTGGCCGGCCTGTTCATCTACGCGCTGTGGATCACCACGTTCGGCTTCAACCGGAGCGGGTTCGCGGTGGCGCTGTCGCTGGTGCTGCTGATGGTGCCGGTGGTCGTGCGCGTCACCGAGACGATGCTGCTGATCGTCCCGGACGAGCTGCGCGAAGCGTCCTACGCGCTGGGCGTGCCCAAGTGGAAGACGATCGTGAAGGTCGTGCTGCCCACCGCGCTGTCCGGCATCCTCACCGGCGTCATGCTCGGGCTCGCGCGCGTGCTGGGCGAGACCGCGCCGCTGCTGATCCTCGTGGGCTACTCCAGCTCGATCAGCTACGACATGTTCGGCGGCGAGCTCGCGTCCCTGCCGCTCACGATCTTCATGGAGCGCGGGACCGGCACCGCCGCCGGCGACGCCCGCATGTGGGGCGCCGCGCTCACCCTCGTTCTCGTCATCATGCTGATCAACCTCGTGGCGTCGCTGCTGTCGAGGCTGTTCGCCGTCAAGACCAAGTAGGGCGGATCCCATGGCCAAGCGTCTCGACATCAAGGACCTCAACCTGTACTACGGCAAGTTCCACGCCGTGCAGGATGTGACCTTGCAGGTTCCGGCCCGCAGCGTCACCGCGTTCATCGGCCCCTCCGGCTGCGGCAAGTCGACCGTGCTGCGGTCGCTGAACCGCATGCACGAGGTCGTGCCGGGAGCCCGCGTCGACGGCAAGGTGCTGCTCGACGGCGAGGACATCTACGGCGCCCACGTCGACCCGGTGCAGGTGCGCCGCACCATCGGCATGGTCTTCCAGCGGCCCAACCCGTTCCCCACCATGTCCATCCGGGACAACGTCGTGGCCGGGCTGAAGCTCGCCGGGGAGAAGAACAAGAAGCACCTCGACGAGGTCACCGAGCGGGCGCTGCGCGGCGCGAACCTGTGGGAAGAGGTCAAGGACCGGCTGGGCAAGCCCGGCGGGGGCCTCTCCGGCGGTCAGCAGCAGCGGCTCTGCATCGCGCGGGCCATCGCCGTGCAGCCGGACGTGCTGCTGATGGACGAGCCGTGCTCGGCGCTGGACCCGATCTCCACGCTGGCGATCGAGGACCTGATCTCCACGCTGAAGCAGGAGTACACGATCGTCATCGTCACGCACAACATGCAGCAGGCGGCGCGGGTCAGCGACCAGACCGCGTTCTTCAACCTGCGCGCGGTGGGCGAACCCGGCCAGCTCGTCGAGATCGACGAGACCGGGCGGATCTTCTCCAACCCCAGCCAGAAGGCCACCGAGGACTACATCTCCGGCCGCTTCGGCTGAGCGAACCCCGGAACCGGAGCCCGTCCCGCACCGCCGGGGCGGGCTCCGGTCGTGCTCAGGCCTTCCAGTCGTCGGCGACCGCGGAGATGTAGGCGCTGGACTCCTTCGGGGGCAGCGCGATGCCGCAGACCTTCTCGAACGCGGTCAGGTAGTCGCCGGTGTCGGCGGGCTTGTCCAGGAAGCGCGAGCCCGCGGCGTCCCCGACGTGCACGACCTGCGGGTCGGCGTCCGAGGGGAACGAGAACACCGAGATTCGCTCGCCCATCAGCGGGTGCCCGCCGTGCGCGAACGGCAGCACCTGGATGGTCACGTTCCGCCGGTAGCCCATCAGCACCAGGTGCTCCAGCTGCTGGCGCATCACGACCGGCCCGCCGACGCTGCGGCGCAGCGCCGCCTCGTCCAGCACCGCCCACAGCTCCAGCGGTTCCGCGCCGAGCAGCCGCTGCTGGCGGGTGGTGGTGACGGTGAGCCGCTCCTGCCGGTCCGCCTCGGTGGGGGCGTGCAGCTCCGCGTCGAACAGGGCGGTGGAGTACTCGGCGGTGTGCAGCAGTTCCGGGATGGGGTCGGCGCCGAAGCAGCTGACCGCCTTCGCCGCCGTCTCCAGGCCCAGGTGCGTTTCGAAGCCGGGGCGCTGCGCGGTCGTCGGGTACCGCTGCCACCAGCCGCGCTCCTTGGAGCCCTGGGCGAGTTCGATCAGCTCGTCGATCCGGTCACCGGTGATGCCGTAGAACTCGGCCATCAGCCGCACGTCGGAGGTGCGCACCGGCACCCGGCCCAGCTCGATCTGGCTGATCTTGCCCTGCGAGCAGTCCAGGTGGGCGGCGACCTCGCGGTGCGTGCGGCCCGCGGACTCGCGCAGCTTGCGCAGTTCACCGCCGAGGCGCCGGCGGTGCACGGTCGGACTGTTATGCACCCTCGGCCTCCGGTGGGACGGCGGCGAGGGGCGAGGCGTCGGTGCTGGTCACGGCACGACCTTCGCATACTGCATTCGGCCCAACGACTGGTGAGACCGAGTATTAATACGTCGTTTGCCGTTTCGGGTCCTGTTCTCGCAGTTCAGCGGCCCTCCGAACAGCGGTGGACACGACGCGTGACCTGATGGCGTGAAAAGGCCCGCCGAAATCCCCTCGAAAGAGGGACACGGCGGGCCGGTGGGACGGGCTCGGATCAGCTGGTCGGCATGCTCCCGGTCACGGTGAACACCACCCGGCGGCCGACGGCGACCGCGTGGTCGGCGAACCGCTCGTAGAACCGGCCCAGCAGGGTCACGTCCACCGCCGCGGCCACCCCGTGCGACCACTCGGAGCTCATCATCACGGTGAACAGGTGGCGGTGGAGGTCGTCCACGGCGTCGTCGGCGGCCTCCAGGTCGCGGGCGGCGTCGATGTCGCGGGAGCGGATCACCGCGGCGGCGCGGGCGCACAGGTCCACCGCGACCCGGCCCATCTCGGCGAAGTACTCCTGCACCGGCTCCGGCAGCACCGGCTGCGGGTGCCTGCGGCGGGCCGCCTTCGCGACGTGCAGCGCCAGGTCGCCCATCCGCTCCAGGTCCTCGGCGGCGTGGATCGTGGAGATGACGGTGCGCAGGTCGCCCGCCACGGGCGCCTGCAGGGCGAGCAGGCCGAACGCCTGCTCCTCGGCGCGGGCGCGGGCCTCGTCGACGTGCACGTCCTCCTCGATGACCTGTTCGGCCAGAGTCAGATCGGCCTCCAGTAGCGCCTTCGTGGCGCGCTCCATCGCCGTTCCGACCATGGTCGACATCGAGGCGAGCTCCTCGGCGAGATCGCCGAGCTGTTCCTGGTAGACCTCACGCATGCCGGTCACCTTACTTCCGGGAAGAATCGGACAGGACGCACGCTGGTGAATCACCGGTGAACGGACCATGATGGCCCCGTTCGAGTGGAATCGCAGACGTCACCATTCGATCAGAGCGCGTTCCACCACAACAAGCGGGAAACGGAGCAAAACGGACAAGTCGGTGCGTGGTGTCAGCCGCACACGTCCGAGCCGGCGTTCACCGTGCTCAGGTCCGACGGCATCTCGGCCTGCTGCCCGCCCGGCGCCCGCACCGGACCGGCGTACGAGGTGCCCAGCTCCAGCCGCAGCTCACCACCGGCCGCGTCGTCCTGCACGGTGGTCGCCCCCGGTACCGAGGACGCCAGCAGCCGGGCCGCGGCCGCGTTCGCCGCGCCGTAACGGACCACGGTCCGCTCGCTCGTCGCGGACAGCGTCTCCGAACCGGCCACCGGGTAACCCGCCGCACCCAGCTCGTCGGCGGTGCGCCCCGCCAGCCCGTCCCGGCCGGAGGCGTTGACCACCCGCACCGGCACGTCGGACGGCTTGGCCGTGGCGGCGCGGCCGAACGATGCCGAGCCCATCGAAGCGGGGCCCGTCGAAGCGGGGCCGGAGCCGCCCGCGGCCCCCGGCACGCCCGCCTGCCGCGGCGACACCGGAGCGTCCTCGATGATCGCCCGGAACAGCGCGGCGGCCTCGGAGTCGTCCAGTTCCTCCCTGCCCTCGTCGTTCGCGTAACCGGTGGTCGGCACGGTGATGAAGGTGATCTTGCCCGCGTCCATGCCCTGCATCGAGCGACCCAGTTCGAGCAGCTGGTCGGTGCCGACGTTCTCCCCGAAGGTGTTCGCCGCGACCGCGTCCACGAAACCGCCGAGCTTCTGCGGGTCCATCAGCACCTGCCCGGACATCGCCTTGCGCAGCAGCGAGGACAGGAACAGCTGCTGGCGCTGCATCCGGCCGTAGTCCGAGGTCGGGTCGCCCTCCACGTAGCGGGCGCGCACGTAGTTCAGCGCCTGCGTGCCGCTCAGCGTCTGCGGGCCCGCCTCCGGCAGCACCACGCCGAGCTTGCGGTCCACGATCGGGATGGACGAGCAGATGTCCACGCCGTGCATCGCGTCCACCATCGACTTGAAGCCCTGGAAGTCGATGCCCAGGAAGTTCGTGATCGACAGGCCGGACAGCTGCTGCACGACCTTGGTGGTGCACTTCGGCCCGCCGACCGCGTACGCCTCGTTCAGCTTGGTCGCCGGGCGCGGCGCGACCTCCTCGCCGGTGTACTGGCCGGTGTCCGGGTTCCAGCGCTCGCATGACGGGATGTCCACCTGCAGGTCGCGCGGGAAGGACACGACGAGCACGCGGCTCCGGTCCGCCGGGATGTGCGCGATCATCGTCGTGTCGGCGCGGGCGCCGGGCTCGTCGGTGGTGTCGCCGACCCCGTCCGCCTCGGTCGCCCCGGCACGGGTGTCCGAACCGAGCAGCAGGAAGTTCCGGTCCCCGGACTGCTTCGAGATGTCCTTGATCGACGAGGAGTTCGGGTCGAGCGCGGCGATGTCCTTGAACTTCGCGTCCACCCACGCCTTCGCGCTCCAGCCGATGCCGGTCGCGACGAAGATCGTCAGCGCGGCGGCGACCGCGAGGGCCTTGAGGATCCGGATGGTGCGGCGCTTGCGCTGCTCCTTCTTCCAGTCCATCCGGGACGATCCGGCGTCCCGGCCCTCGACGAAGTCGAACGGCATGTCGCGGCCCAGCTCGGGCTCCTTGCGCATGCCGAACAGCCACGAGTACTTCTTGCGCCGCGCGTCCTCCTCGATCGCGATCTCGTCGTGGACCGCGGAGAACCTGGCCAGCGTCGCGTCGATCTGGCGGATCTCGTCGCTGTCGTTCTCGGCGGAGTCCGCGTCGTCCTCGTCCGCTTCCTCGGCGTCGTCGGCGGTGACGGGCGCGACGATCGCGGTCTCGTCCGCGGCCTCGCGCGTCGGGCCGGTCTCCGGGACGCGGGTGACCTTGGTGGCTTCGGCCGGCGGCTTCTCCGGCTCGGCGGGCACCGCGGGGACCACGGCGGTCGCCTCGGGGTCCTCGGCGGCGGGCGACGGTGCGGGGCGGCCGGGCCGTCCCGGGCGGCCGGGGCGCGCGGGTGGCTGCGCGTCGGCGGGCGGTTCGGCGGAGCGGTGGCCGCCGGTGCGCGGCTCCTGCAGCGGGGGCGGCTGCTGCCCGCGGCCGCCGCGCGCGGCGGGGCCTTGCGGGGCGCGGCCGGGTGCCGACCACTCGGCGGCCTGCGCGTCCTGCGCGGGAGGTTGCTGGGTGGGCGGCTGCTGCGCGGCCGGCGGTTGCTGGGCCGGGGGTTGCTGCGCGGCGGGAGGTTGCTGGGCCGCGGGGGACTGCGGCTGCGCGGCGCGCGACCGGCGTCCGCCACCACCGTCGGGGGGCTCGGGTTCGGCGGCTCGGCGGTGCGAGCCGGTGCCCGCGCCGGGGGCCTTGCCGTGCTTGGACAGGAGGTCGAACACCCGCGTCCCGCCGGTGCCGTCGTCGCCTAACGCGCGGCGGCGCCGCCCGGACTGCTGTTCGGGGGCGTTGTCCTCGTCCGGGCCCCCGTCTTGGTGGGGACTGTGGTGCCCGTGCTGGCCATGCCGGGGGTCCTGCGGCACCCGTGTTCCCTCCCCACCGTCGCAATCGATGGTGTCGTCGTTCGGTATGGGCGTCAGCGGTCGACTCCCCGAAGTCCTATCGCTTAACGCTCCCGAGATAGTACGGCTGATCGCCCGAACTGACGATAGTGGGCGACAATTTCTTCACAATCAGTGCACGATTCGCTGAGAACGTGCGCCGGAACGCCCAACTGTGTTACGCCACTTGACCGGCACATACACCCTGTGTAGGTACCTTCGGTTCCGGCGGGATCGCTCTCAGTAGCCGAGCAGTCTGGCTCCGGCGCGCCGCTCCGCGCCCAGGCCCGCGATGTGGACCTCGCTCGCGGAACGGTAGGCGACGGCGTTGCGGCCCGATTGCTTGGCCGCGTACAGCAGCGCGTCCGCGCCGATGAGCTGCTGCTCGGCGGTCGCGGACGGCGAAGCGTGCTGCCCGGTGTCCGGTTCGTGCGCCATCCCGATGCTCACGGTGACGCGCAGCCCGGGCGCCAGCTGCGACCAGGGGAACCGCTCGATGCGGATCCGCGCCGCCTCGCACACCGCCACCGCGCGGGCCGCGTCGATGGAGGGCAGCACGAGCACGAACTCCTCGCCGCCGTAGCGAGCGCAGAACGAGCCCGACGGCAGCGCCTCCTGCAGCAGGTCCACGACCCGCTGCAGGACCCGATCCCCCAGCAGGTGCCCGTAGGTGTCGTTGACCTGCTTGAACCAGTCCAGGTCGACGAGTCCGACGGCCAGGCCGCCCGGGCCGTCGACGGCGAGCAGGTCGGCGAGGCGTTCGTCGAGGTAGCGCCGGTTGTAGCTGGCGGTGAGGCTGTCGCGGAGGCTCTGCTCGCGGGCTTCGGCGTGCTCGCGGCGCAGCCGGTTCACCTCGTGCCGGAGCTGTTCGGGCACGCGCGGCGTGTCCTGGGTGGACAGCAGGTCCAGCGCGGAGCGCAGGTGGTGGTAGGCCTGGCGCCACTGCCCCCGGGACGCCAGCAGCGCGGCGATCGACTCGTGCAGTTCCACCATGCCGCCCTCGTTGGCCAGCTCGTGACGCGTGCGTCGCGGCCCGAGGTCCGGCGGTGGAGCCGGTGCGGGGCACAACGAACGCGCGACGTCCTCGCGCAGAGGTTCGGGTCCGGCGAAGCCGTCGCGCAATCCGGTCATCGCTGTCACCTCCCGTCCGTGGTGTCGTCGGCTCCGGCGGGTCGCTTGAGGCGCCGGGATGCGTGTACTGCGGAATTCGCTCATCCGGCTTACCAGCCTTTGCTCCGAATTGGTGAGTGCGTCTCACGTCGCCGGGCTGCCTTGGTGTGTACCGGCCCTGGCCAACGGGTGGAAGCGAAACGGGATCTCCCCACCCGCACGGACGAACCGAGCCCGATGTGTTTCCCGTCACAGCAGCGCACGTGCCTGTTCTCCGTTCGCGTCATGAGGCACCCCCGGTCGGGCAGGGGGCGAATCCGTGGACCCGCCCGTCGAGCAGCACGAGGTGCTGGGACCCGATCTGCCTGCCGATGATCGTCCCGTCCCGGCGGACCGTTACCTCCACGCCGACGACCCGCACGTCACCGCGCGGCGGTCCCGTCGAGTCCGGTTGGTAGCCGGGGTCCGGCCGCAGCGTGCTCATCGCCGGTTCCAGCTGCACCGTGAGCCCGTCGAGCTCGCAGGTGCGGTCCGCGTAGTCCGGGTGCTGGGTGCGGGTGAAGAAGTCCTGCTGGGCCCGCGCCCCCGCGCGGGCGGCGGCGTCGTTCGCGGCGAAGTAGTCGCGGACCTGCTGCTCCGGGGCCGGTGGCTGCGGCGTGGTGGAGCACCCCGCGAGCGCGCACGCCGCGAGGCACAGCAGAGCGGTCCGCATCGTCGCGTCAGCCGCCGCTGTGGTCGATCTCGGCGCCCGCGGGCACGCACCGGTCCTCGGGGTCGTCCAGCCAGCCCTCGGGGAGCACGACCTTCCCGGCGGAGCCCTGGCGCCCGCGGGGGCCTTCGGCGTCGGCGGGGAACGACACGTCCGGGTCGAGGTCGGCGAGCAGGTCGTCGAGCTCGGCGAGGCTGGACACCAGCCCGAACCGGTGCCGCAGGTCGGAGCCGACGGGGAACCCGCGCAGGTACTGCGCCATGTGCTTGCGCAGGTCGCGGACGCCCTTCTGCTCGCCCATGTGCTCGCTGAGCAGCTCGCCGTGCCTGCGCAGCACCCGCCGCACCTCGCCGAGGTTCGGTCCCGGCGGGATCTCGCGGCCGGTGAACGCGGCCTGCAGGTCGCGGAACAGCCAGGGCCGGCCGAGGCAGCCGCGCCCGACGACGACGCCGTCGCAGCCGGTCTCGGCCATCATCCGCAGCGCGTCGCCGGCGCTGAAGATGTCGCCGTTGCCGAGGACCGGGATGCCGCGCACGGCCTCCTTCAGGCGGGCGATCGTGCTCCAGTCGGCGGTGCCCGAGTAGCGCTGCGCGGCGGTGCGCGCGTGCAGCGCGACGGCGGCGGCGCCGGATTCCTCGGCGATGCGGCCCGCGTCCAGGTAGGTCAGGTGGTCGTCGTCGATGCCGATGCGGAACTTGACGGTCACCGGGATGCCCGCGGGCTCGGCGGCACGCACCGCCGCGGTGACGATGTCCTCGAACAGCCGCCGCTTGTACGGCAGCGCCGAGCCGCCGCCCTTGCGGGTGACCTTCGGGACGGGGCAGCCGAAGTTCATGTCCACGTGGTCGGCGAGGTCCTCGGCCACGATCATCCGCACCGCTTCGCCCATGGTCACCGGGTCGACGCCGTACAGCTGCATCGACCGCGGGTGCTCGTCGGCGTCGAACGTGATCATCTGCATGGTCTGCGGATGCCGCTCCACCAGCGCCCGGCTCGTGATCATCTCGCAAACGTAGAGCCCCGCGCCGTACTCCCGGCACAACCTGCGGAACGCCACGTTCGTGATCCCGGCCATCGGCGCGAGCACCACCGGCGGATCCACCGCGTGCGGCCCGATCCGCAGCGAGTGCGCGGGCGGTTTCTCGGCGGTCGGCACCATCGAATCGAGCACGGTCACGCCTGCCATTGTCCCTGACGCCGAACCCGACCTTCGCGGCCCCGCGCGCCCCCGACGCTCTTCGGCCCACCGCCACACGAGATGACCACGCCCTTGTACGCTGACCCCGCGGGGCGTTAGCTCAACTGGCAGAGCAACGGACTTTTAATCCGTGGGTTCTGGGTTCGATCCCCAGGCGCCCCACCATCCCGCCTGGTCGCAGGCTCGTGGGGTCCCGTTAGTGAGCCGGGTTGCCAACTAATTGCCAACTTCGCCGGTGCGCCCGTCGGAGTCCACGAACGCCAGCGCCTCGGCACTCGCCCGGGACTGCTGCCCGCGGCCGAAGTAGACGTCCTGGGTCATCGAGACCCGGGAGTGCCCGAGCAGGTCGGCCACCTGGCGAGCGGTGAGCCCCGCCTCATCGAGCAGCGTCGCCACGGTCTTGCGCATGGTGTGGAAGGTGACCCACTCGTAGCCCGCCCGCTTGCGGAACGGGATCCACGTCCGGTTGCCCACGTTCGACGAGTTCAGGTAGCCGCCCTGGGTGTTGATGAAGATCGGCTTCGCCGGGTCGACGTCGCCGAGCTGTTCGGCTCGTTCCGAGAGCATCCGTACCGCCCAGTCGGGCAAGGCGATGTCCCGCGCCGAACCGTCGCTCTTGCCGTCGTTGCGGCGAGTGCCCCGACCACGTGACCTGATCAGGTTGCCGCTCATCCGCAGCTTCTTGGCCGCCGGGTCGAAGTCCTCCCAGTGCGCGCCCAACGCCTCACCGATGCGTTCGCCGGTGGCGATGAAGAACCGCACCAGGTCGGGCAGGTCGCGTCGTTTTGCTTCCTCGTCGGCGTCGAGCTTGCCGAGCAGGTCCCGCAGCTCCTCCTTGGTCAGCGCCCGAGGCTTCTTGCGCTTGACCTTGGCGCGGCGTTCGGACAGAGCTGCGATGCCCTTGGTGGGGTTGTTCTCCACCGCACCCGCCTGCATCGCGAAGGTCATGATGTTGCTGATCACGGCCTTGACCGACTTGGCGAGGGTCAGGCTATGCGCCTTGAGCTTGCGCTGGCACAGGTTGCTGACCGCTGGCGTCTTCACCTCGAACAGCCGGAAGTTCTGGAACTCGGGCTTCACGTGGTTCTGGTAGACGTTCTCGTAGGTGTCCAGCGTGGTCAGCGAGTAGATGCCGTTCTCCGCATCGGTGCGGAGCTGACTGATCCACTGCTCGGCGGCTTCACCGAACGAGGAGGACGCGGTCAGCTCCGAACCAGGAGCCGCCGGGGGAGCGAGGTTGTTGATCGCGTCCCGGACCGCTTGCTTCGCCTTCTCCTTGGTCTTGCCACGGCGCCGCACGTCCACGTAGTCGCCGTCCTGTCGCCGGTACCAGACCCGAGCCGAATAGGACTTGCCGACCGGCTTGACCTTGATCTCTCCCATGCTGCCCAGCGGCAGCGGCAGCCGACCGGACATCAGATGACCCCCTCGGGGAGTGCGTCGTACCAGGCTTCGACGTCTTCGGGTCGGTAGCGGACGTGTTTGCCGACGCGTTTGCCGGTGGGGCCGGTGCCTCGGGTGCGCCACTGGTAGACGGTGCCGATCGGGACGCCGAAGAAGTCGGCCACGTCTTGGGGTCCCCAGAGCTTCTGCATGGCGGGTTAGTCCTTTCGTTCGGTGGTGTGTCGGTTTTTGCGGGTGTCGCGGCGTCGTTGGGCGATGCCTTCGGCGATGTCGCGTTCCTCTGGGGTGCGGTGCCCGACTGAGGTCATGTCCCAGTGGTTGACCACGGTCACCGAGTCTTCTGTGACGCCGAGTTCGTGAAGGGCGGCTTCGAGGCGGAAGCGCTGCCGGTCGCCGCGGATCTGCTTGAACGTCGTCGAGTACGCCTTGCTCTTGGACAGGAAGTGGCCGCGGAAGGCGAGCATGTGGCACCAGCGCCGCAGGTTGAGGTGATCCAGCTCCTCCAGGGCGCCGAGGCGCCAGGCGGTGCGCATGAGCTGCTTGTAGTGGGTGTTGATCCGCAGTTGCTCGATGTGGGCTTCGGACCGGATCGGCCGGTCCGCCGCCTCGGACTTGCCGGTGCCCTTGGTCGCGTATTTCGCGACGTAGGACGACAGCCGGTCGTCGGTGATCTCCCCGTCGCCGTCCTCAAAGTCCGGGGCGTTGGCGGCCTTGATGGTGCGGACGTCGATCTGCCTGCCCCACGCCAGTTCTCGCGCCTGGCCGTCGATCTCCGGTGTCGTGATTTGGACCTGCGCGTGTGCCGCATGGATGGCATCGCCCAGCAGTTCCGGAGTTGCCCACGCCGGGGCCTGGTCCGAGGCGCCGCCGGGTCCGTCGAGGCGGATCACGGCGTGGAAGTGGATCGCGCCTCGGCGCTGGTATTCGGCGACTTTGGCGTAGGAGAGCCGGGCGTGGTCGGCGAAGTCACGGACCCGGATTCCGGCCGCTTTCGCGAGGTGGCGGCGCAGTGCGATGACGAAGCGGTGCCAGAGCTTCCCGGCATGGGCGTTGAACAGGACGTGCCCGGTGTAGTCGTACCGAGTCGGAAACCGGGGCTGGCCATCGTCGCGGACCGGGCCGAACGAGGGCGCGGTGAGGGTGAGGAACACCCGAGGCCGTTCGGTGACGTGCTCGGGGACGCCCTTGGTTCCGCCGGACAGGCCCGCTCGCAGGAGATGGAAGGCGTCAGCGGCGTACCGGTCCGAGCAGGCCGCACAGATGCTCTCGCGGCGGTTTCCGCAGGGCACCATCACATGCCCACCACGGTGGGCGAGGACTTCGCGGGTGGTGTTGTCGGTGACGGTCCACGCGCCGGTCATGCGCACCGGGTGGGTGCATCCGCCAGTGGCTTCGACCTGGTCGCGCCAGCGGCCGTAGTCGGCGGCCTGAACGCGTCGTTGGTAGCGGTCCACGACCGCCGCAGCAGTTGGCACCATCAGGACTGGTTTCCTTCCGGACATGCAGAAGGCGGGACGCCACCGCAGTAGCGCCCCGCCTTCCGGGTTTGTGCTTGTTCAGTTGTGGCAACGGAAAACGGCCCGTTGCGAGCGAGTTCGGATCAGGTGGTGATCAGGTCTGCGTGGATCGCGGTCGCCATCGCGTCCGGGACCTTCACCACCTGTTGGACATCGGCCGGAGCGAAACCGCGACCCTCTTCGGCGGCCTGGTCCCGGGCGCGCTTGAGCGCGTCGACGACGTGCGCCGGAAGCCGCGGACCCCGCTTCACCGGCTCAACACTCGGTGGCGAAGGTGCGGGCGCCGGAGGTGCAGGTGGTCCGGGAACGCCCGAAGCCGGGGCCGGCCTCGGGTCCGGATCGATGGTGTCCGCAGGTGAGCAAAGCCCTTCAGCGTCGGCGTAGCCCTGCATCACGACCTGGCGGGACCGGGCCTGGATCACCGGGATCACCTCGGCCAAGCCGTAGACGACCACGGGAATGATCAAGTGCACGGCCAGCGACCCGAGCTGGAACCGATCCGGATGCAACTGCGGGACCACGTTCATGAACAACGTCGTGCCCAGCAGGACCCGCTTGATCCGCGTCCACCACACGTGCCCGGGTTCGACGCCGTGGGCGAGGATGACGGCTTCGAAGTTGAGCAGCAGAATCAACAGACCGGCGAACATCGGTTCCACCGTCCAGGCGGCCCACCACACCGGATCCCCCGCGCCCGCGTCCCCCGCGAGGAACGCCTGAACCCCGGTAGTCGTGAACGACAGTCCGAGTGCGAGGAAGAACCAGAGCCCGGCCACCGTCCGCCGCCGGGTGCGCTCCATCGCGACAGCGATCAAGTCCGGATCGAGCGAGAGCGGGCGGAGTCGTTTGGACTCGGCGATGCGTTCACCCAGCCGCTCCACCCGCCGAGTCCGACCCGACCCCCGATCAACATCCCTGCGAAACGGCCACATCACGCCCCCTTTCCTATTCTTCGGTCGTCGTGGCGATCAGCGACTTCACGCCCTGCACGATCAGCGCCAGCACCAGCAGCGCCAGGAGCCCGGCGGCGGGACCAGCCAGTCCCCAGACGAGGGCCACCAGGCCCAGGGCGAGCAGCCCGGCCAGGACCAGCGCGGCCAGGGAACGCAGGGTGAGAACTACGTGGAACACGGCAAATCTCCTTTCACAGCGAAGAAAAAAGGGGTCAGGCGGCGTCGTGGTCTTCGTCGTCGCCGTCGAAGAAGTCGATGGATTCGATGTCGGCTTCGGTGGCCTCGGCGATCGCGCTGCGCCGAGGTGCCGGGGGTTGCTCGCGGCGCAGCGGGGTGATGGTGGAGCCGGTGCAGTAGGCGACCAGGGCGGCGATGTCGTCATCGCTGGTGAACGCGGCCCGGACCCGTTGGGGTTCGCGGCGCCCGTCGTGCTTGACGTAGCCGACGCCCGGCATGATCTCCGGAATCTGATCCGCCAGTGCCCCGCGATCGCGAACCCCCTCACCCAAGGTCATGTCGACGTACGAGGCCTCATCGAGGCGAAGCGCGATCTTGGTGGGGAACAACCCGCGCATCGGCACGGTGTCCTTGTGCGGCTCCTGCACGGCCCCCACGACCCGGCCGAGGACCGCCCGGTACTGGGTCAGGGCCTTGCCGAGCAGGGGTTCGAATTCGCGGGCGATGTCGCGGGTGCAGTACTGCGTCATCGCGGCCAGCTCATCCACGATCAGTACGTCCATCGGCGTCGTAGGCGAGGCCGTCGCGGTGCGCACGCCTTGGCGGCCGAGGTCTTCCTTCCGGGCGTCCAAGGTCTCGACGTACTCGTGCATGAGGTCCAGGCCGGTTTCGTCGCTGTCGGCGAAGCGGTGGAACATCTCCCGCCCGGCGCCGAATTCCATCCCGCCCTTCGGGTCGATCACCCACAACCGCACCGAGCCCGCCCGCACCATCGGGGCGAGCTGCCGGATCAGGCCCCACAACCACGAGCCCTTCCCCGAACCGGTCGCCCCGGCCAACAGGACGTGCAGACCGCGGAGGAGGTCGAGGGCGAAGTCCCGGCCGTACTCGGTCCGCCCGATCACCAGCCGCCCCAAGTCGACGGATTCCGGCGACTCCGGCAACGGCGGCAGCGGGACGGGCATCTCGTCGAAGGGCTCGCGGCGCTGGAAGTCCAGGCTGATCACACCGGGCTTGAGGGTCCGGACGGTGGCCCGCCGAGCCCGGTAGGCGTTCGCCAGCCGTTCCAGGACGGCTTCGAAGTCGCCGGGTTCCTGGGTCTTGACCATCCGGATCCGCACGTGGTCCCAGCACCACGACGAGGACACCCGCAGCACCTTCGGCGCCCACGCCCGTCCACGGTGATCGGTGATGACGAGACCGGCGCGGTAGGCGAGGTCGAACCACTGGCGCTGGTAGACCACCCACCGTCTCCACCACGCCCGCAACAACCGGCCCGCGAACCGGTCGAACGTCGGCCGATCCAGCAAGCACCAGGAGGCACCGGCGACCACGGCGACACCGGCGGCACTGAGCACCACCAGGTAGCCCAGCCACACCACCGACGCACCCAGCACGACCGTGCTCGTCATCGAACGCGGATGCCGCGCCACCCACCTTCCCGCCGCCCGCGCCGGAGTCGTTCCCACCGCTACCCGTGTGTCCGTCATGAATCTGCTCCCCGGAAAAGAAAATGGGGCGCCGGACTCCGTGAAGGAATCCGGCACCCCGGTGCCGATATGTCGTGTGTTCAGCTACGGCGCTCGGCCATCTCCAACTGCGCGATGACCTCACCCACAGCGGTCTTCACCGCCCGCAATTCGGACGCCACTTCCTTCGGCGTTCCGAATTTGCGCAGGACTCGGTTCATCGCGCCCATCGACGAATCGATCCGCCGCACCGTCCCGTACACGCTCTCGCCTCGCGTCATCACTTGTATCCCTTCGCCACCACAGCACCGCCGTGCTCGGCCAGCGCATCCCGCAACCGCGTCAACGCCACCTGCGCCCGCTGCGCCACGTCCTCGATGTCCGCGAACCGGCGTGCGTCGACGATGTCGTCTTCCAGGAACGCCACCCGGCCCAAGTCCTGGTCCAACTCATCCACGAACCGCGCCAACACCTCCAACCGCGACACCGCCGCCGAAGCCGGACCCACTCGCTTGAGCGCCCGCTCGATCGCCACGCACCATCACCCTTTCCTCTTCTCACTCGCCATCAGCGAGACACCACCGGCCGCCACGCAGGCGGAACCGTGAAAGCCGAAATCCTGAACAGAGCGAACACGCATCACTTGGTCCTCTCCACGTGAACAAGAGCCATGAAGACCCCCGAGCCGCCAGACAAACCAGCAGACTCGGGGACCAACAAAGCCCCACCGGCACGCGCATGTCGTGCCGGAAAAAGGCATAGTTCGGCCCACTATGGAATTCACCAAAGAACGAACAGCCCACGAACACGGCTTGAGAAAAACTTCAGAAAGAGACCGTCACGCCCAGACGGGCGGAGATCAGACCTGCGGCGTCATACCCGCCGCGCGGTAGGCCAGCCCGGAGGAGTAGCGGCCGTTGCGCTCGGTCTGCCACGGCGAGACCGTCGCATCGATCAGCTGCACGTAGGTGCCTTCCTCGAACCCTTCGCCGGGGTCGGCGGTCAGGGTCACCTTGATCTCCTCGCCCTTCTCCGCGAACTGTCCCTCCACCGGGCGCTTCTTCGCGAACAGCGACACCACGAAGTGCTGGACGCCCGAGCGGTCCGTCACGACCTCCTCCACACCGTTGTCGTTCTCCCGCATCTTCAACGCCGGAGACTCCGTCACCATCAGCTTGTAGCCCTGCAAGTTCACCGGGATGTTCCGCATCTCTGCCTCCACGCAGTTCGATCGTTTACCCCCCTAAACCCTTGGATCGACCGAAGCCGTCACCGTGTTGAGGGGTCTAAACACAAGCTAAGTCCTTCCCCGAGACCTGTCAAGGGGGTCTAAACTGGCGGCATGACGACGCGGGACGAGTTCGAGGCGGTCCGCCGGGAGGCCGACCCCATCCGGCGAGGCCTACGCGCTACCGAGCTGATCACCACCTACCAGCAGCGCGCGGCCGAGCTGGCGCGCCTGCGCAAGGCCGCGATCGAGGAAGCTCACCGCGATCTCGACATGAGCTACACCGAGATCGCGACGGCCCTGGGGATCACGAAGGGCCGTGTGAGCCAGGTGAAGAAGGACGCCGCTGGTCCCGAACGGGTGGTCTTCGGGGTCGGGCCGGTCAGCATCGGTATTCCCTACCGCTACCAGGTGACCGACCGCGAGCGCCCGCTGATCGCCGCCGAGGACTCCGCGACGCAGGCCAGGTTCGAGGACCTGCTGACGGCGATGCGGTTTGCGGTGGACAAGTTCCACATCGGCCCCGAGACCGAAGATCTCCCCGCCGGTGACGCCCTGGTGGTCTGCGGCCCGAAGTCCGCCCCGGTCGCAGGAGCCCTGCTGGCCGAGGACGAACGCGCCGGGCTGGTCAAGGACGGCGGACGCTGGTGGTTCGAGCACCGGCCGACCGGCGAGCGCTACGGCTCCCCCGCCGACGACGAGGACCCGAAGTCCGCGGACCTCGCCTACGTCGCCCGGCACCGCTACGACGACCGCGTGATCGTGCACGTCGCCGGTATCCACGCGATCGGATCGCTGGGAGCAGCCCACTACCTGACCGCGAACCTGCCGGAGCTGTTCGGCCAGGTCGGCGACGTCTCGTTCAGCCTGGCGGTCCGCTGCACCTACGACGGCCTGACCATCACCGGCAGCGAGCTCGCCGCCGGCCCCTACGTCTGGTGATCGCGATGCGCATCGAAACGGCCCAGCTGCCCGACTACGCCGACAGCGACGACAAGATCCTGACCACCGAGAACGCGGTGATCGTGCTCGACGGAGCCTCGGCGTTCCGCCCGGTCCCGGTGCCCGCCAGCCGGTACGCGGCCACCCTCGGCGAAGCGCTCCAGCTCCGGTTGAGCCAGGAGCCCGCCGCGGACCTGCGCGCAATCCTGTCCGAGTCGATCCGAGCGGCGGCCGACGTGCTGGAGCTGACGCCGGGCGACTCGCCGTCGAGCACGGTCGCGATCGTGCGCCGAAACGGCGACCAGGTGGACGAACTCGTCCTCGGCGACAGCCCGATCATCACGCCCGCCGGGGTCTTCGAGGACCCCAGACTCGACGACCTGGAACTTCCCGAACGGCGCGCCTACCGGGAACGACTCCAGTCCGGTACGGGCTACGACGAGCACCACCGGACCATGCTGCGAGAACTCCAGGACGCCCAAGCCGAACGGCGGAACCGAGACGGCGGCTACTGGATCGCCGAAGCAGACCCCGCCGCAGCCGCCCAGGCGTTGGTGCGGACATCGAGCGTCCGCGAAACCCCGTGGTGCGTGCTGGCCACCGATGGCGCGTTCAACACCATGACCCACACCGGCACCGACGAGTGGCCCCGCGTCGCCGGGATGGACTCAGCGGACCTGTTCGCCGAACTCGAACGCTGCCAGGCCTGGGAAGCCCACGTGGACCCCGACGGCACCGCCTTCCCGCGCGCGAAGCGCCACGACGACAAGGCGATCGCCGCCGTCCGCTGGGACGACTGAACCTCAGCCGTCGCCGGAGTCGGCGCGGAGCTTGCGGATCTGCTCCCGCACTTCCACGACGTCCCACCGGTAGTGCCCGCCGAGCGTGGTTTCCGTCGGCGTCAGCAGCCCGGAACTCACGTAGCGAGCCACCGTGCGCGGACTGATCCCCAGCTCCCGCGCCAGTTCGCCCGTGGTCACCAGACGAGATCGCGTCACGACATGGACTGTCGCAGTTGACTCGTTTACCCGCCTATCGTCAGGCTCGTTTGGTACGTTCGGCTCGAATGTCTCGATTGGCGCGATGAGGTGAGGCCGATGTCCGACGAATCCCGATCCCTAGCCGTGCTGCTGCGCCAGGCGCAGTGGGCACTCGACGATGCCGCGTTCGACATCGGCGCGGGTCGAGCCACCACCGACCAGCGGGAACAACTCGCGTCCGCGTTGATCGCACTCGCCCGGGCGCTCCACGGAGACGAGCGGCCGCTGATCATCGACGTCCGCGGGTGACCGCCGCATGATTCCGATCCAGCCCGCGGACGGCGACGAGCCAGTCCCCGACGACGTGCCCTTAGTCCCCGAGCAGGCGACCGTCCCGGACGCCGAGACAGTCCGCTGGGACGACGTCGAAGCCGTCCGCCGCGAACCCGATCCGGTACGCCAAGCCGCCCGCGCCACCGAGCTGATCAACGAATGCGGCCGACGAGTCACCGAACTGGCAGCACTGCGCCGATCCGCGATCGAACGAGCCCACCACGACCACGGCCTCACCTACGCCGACGTCGCCGACTCCCTCGGCATCACCCGAGGCCGCATCACCCAAATCCGCAACGGCCGCACCGACACCTGACCTACGAGCAGGGGGCATCGTGGGCACACACCGAACCAGACCCACCGGGTACATCACCGCGTGGCGGGGAGAACTCTTCCCCGCGGCACTGCCAGAGCTCACAAGTTCGCGCGCTGCGTCTGAAGCATCACGAGCCCGAGCCTGGGCGACTCCGAGCGTCCTACTGTTGCGCCGCGTCATCGACAAGCTCCACGAGCTCTAGCTCCAGGCCAGCACCCCAGAGCGCTCGTGTTCAGAGTTTCTTTTCTTCATCAAGGGCGGCCCCTGCGGGGCCCCCTGCCAGCTGTATGCGAGCCCCCGGCC
>NZ_JAIUKC010000174.1:0-8142 GCF_020177435.1 Saccharopolyspora sp. 7B
CCGAGGGGGGGCCCTCTTGCCGGGTCTTCTTGGCGGGTCAGCGGTGCGGGCGGTTGTGGGCGGGGGGGCTGGGGTTCGGGTGGGGGGGGGGGTTGGCCGGTTGAGAGTTGGTGTGGTAGTTGAAGACCCCAACCGGGGTGGGCTACTTGGGGGGGGGGTTGTGGGGCCTGGTTCCGGGGGATGGCAAGGCGTCGTCCTCTGGGACCGGGCCTTTTGCGTGTCCGGGGAATTTCTGCACTCGGCCGGATGAACTCCTTCACCCGGAACGCGGCGAACGGTGTGCCGAACCCCGCCGTGCGTCTCGTAGTCTGCGGGCATGGAGCACGTGCGGATGCTGGTCGTGGAACCGTCGGCGATCGCCCCGGTGGGGCGGCTCGGGGAATGGCTGTCGGAAGCCGGCGCGGAACTGGACGTGGTGCGGGCACCGGAGATCTCCGGGCGGGAAGCGCTGGACGAGTACGACGCCCTGGTCGTGATGGGCGGGGGGATGGGCGCGCTCGACGACTCCGAGCATCCGTGGCTGGCGGACGTGCGGGCACTGCTGAGCTCCGCGGTGAGCAAGCAGCTGCCGGTGCTGGGCGTGTGCCTCGGCGCCCAGCTGCTCGCGGCGTCCACGGGCGGTCGGGTGGCGCCGATCAAGAAGGGGCCGGAGGTGGGGACCTCGCTGGTCGCGAAGCGCGACGCGGCGGTGGACGATCCGTTGCTGGGACCGCTGCCGCTGACGCCGGACGTGCTCCAGTTCCACAACGACGAGGTGACGCGGCTGCCTCCCGGGGCACAGCTGCTGGCGGCGTCCCCCGCCTGCGAGAACCAGGCATTCCGGGTGGGGGTGTGCGCCTACGGGGTGCAGTTCCACGTCGAGACCACGCCGGAGATCGTGCTGGACTGGGCGCGCTCCATGCCGGAGACCGCCGCGTCGGCCCGTCCCGGGCAGCTGGAGCCCGCGCATCTGGAGCGGTTCCACGCGGAACTGGCGGAGACCTGGGAGCCCGTGGCGGGGCGTTTCGTCCGATTGGCCGCGACTCCGCCGGAGCAGCGCCGCGGTTCCCGGGCACTGCCGATGGCGTGAGGCGGTTCCGGTCGCCTGTGGTGAGGTGAACGCGCCGGACTACCGTGCGGTGCATGGCCAACGGCAGTTCGTCCCGTTCCGGTTCGGCTCCTTCCCCCGCGAGGTACGGCTTCAGCGACGCCGTCCGGGCGGAACAACAGTTGCGGGCGGCGGGGTGGTGGTCGGACGCGGGGCCGGCGGACGAGCCGGTGGTAGCCGCGTTGTCCCGAGCTCCCGACCCCGATCTGGCGCTGCTGGCGGTGGACCGGCTGCGGGAGGCCTCAGGCTCGGGTTGGGCCGAGTTGGCGGAGGAACTGGGGTCGGACACCGCGCTGCGCGCCGGCCTGATCGGCGTGCTCGGTTCGTCGAGCGCCTTCGCCGACCACTTGGTCGCGCATCCGCTGGACTGGCACCGGTTGCGGTCGAAGCCGCAGGACCGGGAGCCGGACGTCGCGGCGTTCACCGAGGAGCTGCTGGCCGCGGTCCGCGGCGCGGACGGGACGACGCTGACCGGCTCGGACGCGGTGATCGCGCTGCGCGGGGCGTACCGGGGACTGCTGCTGGACGTGGCGGCGGTGGACTTGGCTCCGGTGGTGGAACCGAGCCTGCCCGCGGCGTCGTTCGAGGACGTCGCCGCCCGGCTCTCCGAACTCGCGGAGGCGGCGTTGCGCACCGCCCTGGTGGTGGGCGCGGCGGAGCTGTCCGGCCGGGAAGGCGGGGACAGTGCCGAGGACCTCGCGGTGATCGCGATGGGCAAGACCGGCGGCCGGGAGCTGAACTACGTCAGCGACGTGGACGTCGTGTTCGTCGCCGAGTCGGAGGAAGCGCTGCCGGGGGCGACGAAGCTCGCCAGCATGCTGATGCGCGTCGCCGGGGCGGCGTTCTTCGAGGTGGACGCGGCGCTGCGCCCGGAGGGCAAGGCGGGGGCGCTGGTGCGCACCCTCGACGGCTACCGGAGCTACTACCGCAGGTGGGCGCGGACCTGGGAGTTCCAAGCGCTGCTGAAGGCGCGCCCGGTGGCGGGGAACGTGGAGCTGGGGCAGCGCTACGTGGACGCGGTGTGGCCGCAGGTGTGGACCGCGGCGGAGCGGGAGGACTTCGTCCCCGACGTGCGCTCGATGCGCCGCCGGGTGGAGCGGCACGTGCCCGCGGAGCTGTCCGAGCGGGAGTTGAAGCTGGGGCCCGGCGGGCTGCGGGACGTGGAGTTCGCGGTGCAACTGCTGCAGATGGTGCACGGCCGCAGCGATGAGGACCTGCGCAGCCCGATCACCGTGGACGCGCTGCGCTCCCTCGGGGAGGGCGGCTACGTGGCCCGCGCCGACGCGGCGGACCTGGTGGAGTCGTACCGGTTCCTGCGGACCTTGGAACACCGGGTCCAGCTGCGGCGGTTGCGCCGCACGCACCTGCTGCCGGAGCTGGACGACAAGGAAGAGCTGCACGTGCTGGCGCGGTCGATCGGTCTGCGCTCCGGTGGCAGGCGCAGCGCGGGTGAGGTCCTGGTCGCCGAGTACCGCAGGCACAGCAACCGGGTGCGCAGGCTGCACGAGAAGCTGTTCTACCGCCCGCTGCTGGAGGCGGTGGCGAAGGTCCCGACCGATGCGCTGCGGCTGACCACCGGTGCGGCGGTGCAGCGGCTGGCGGCGCTCGGCTACACCTCGCCGGAAGGCGCGCTGAAGCACATCGAGGCGTTGACCGCGGGGGTGTCGCGCCGGGCGCACATCCAGGGCGCGCTGCTGCCGATGCTGCTGGACCTGCTGGCGAACACCCCCGACCCGGACGGTGGGCTGCTGGCCTACCGGAAGGTGTCCGAGGCGTTGGCGGAAACGCCCTGGTACCTGCGGTTGTTGCGGGACGAGGGGGTGGTGGCGGAACGGCTGGCCCAGTTGCTGGGCACGTCGAAGCTCGTGCCGGAGCTGCTGGTGCGCGCCCCGGAGGTGCTGCGGCTGCTGTCGGACACGCCGGCCTTGGCGGAGCGGGATCCGCGGGAGGTGGCGACCTCGTTGCGCAGCGCCGTCGCGCGGCACTCCGAGCCGAGCCGGGCGGTGTCGGCGGCGCGGTCGCTGCGCCGGCACGAGCTGCTGCGGATCGCGTGCGCCGACCTGCTGGGGCTGCTGCCGCCTGCCGAGGTGTTCCGGGCGTTGTCGAGCGTGTGGGCCGCGGTGCTGGAGGCGGCGCTGGACACGTCGGTGCGGGACGTGGCGGCCCGGCCGGAGTGGCAGGCGGTGCCGGCTCGCGTCGCGGTGATCGGCATGGGGCGGCTCGGCGGTGCGGAGCTCGGCTACGGCTCGGACGCGGACGTGATGTTCGTGTGCGAGCCGGTACCGGGCGTGGCGGAGCCGACGGCGGTCCGGTTCGCCACCTCGGTGGTGGAGCAGGTGCGCAAGATGCTGGGCGCGCCGAGCCAGGACCCGCCGCTGGAGGTGGACGTCGACCTGCGCCCGGAGGGTCGCAGCGGTCCGCTGGTGCGGACCGTGGAGTCGTACCTGAACTACTACCGCAGGTGGGGTGAGGCGTGGGAGGCGCAGGCGCTGCTGCGCGCCCGCCCGGTGGCGGGGGACGTGGAACTCGGGGAGCGGTTCCGCGCCGCGATCGACCCGATCCGCTATCCGGCGGGCGGCCTGGACGACGCGAAGGTGCGGGAGATCCGCCGGATCAAGGCGCGGGTCGATTCGGAGCGGCTGCCGCGCGGCGCGGATCCGGCGACGCACACGAAGCTCGGGCGGGGCGGGCTCGCCGACGTGGAGTGGACCTTGCAGCTGGTGCAGCTGCGCCACGCGCACGAGCACGAGGGACTCCGGGTCACCTCGACGATGCGGGGGCTGGCAGCGGCGGTCGAGGCCGGGGTGCTGGACGAGCAGGACGCCGCGGAGCTCGGCGAGGCGTGGACGTTGGCGATGCGGTCCCGCAACGCGGTGATGCTGGTGCGCGGCAAGTCCGGTGACCAGCTGCCGAAGCAGGTGCGGGAGTTGACGGCGGTGGCGGCGGCGCTCGGCTATTCGGCGGACGTGGACACCGGGGAGGTGCTCGACGACTACCTGCGGGTGACGCGGCGGGCTCGCGCGGTGGTGGAGCGGGTCTTCTACGAGGACTGAGGCGTTCGTGGATTACTTCGCGGGACCGGGCCCGCGATGGTGGTACCGGTGCCGTGCCGGTGGTGCCGCGCCGAGTTCCGCCGCTGCCGGGTTCGCGCGATTCCGGGTGCGGTCTCCGCTGTTCGGATGCGGACCGGGGCGCTGCCGGAGTGCCGGGTGCGGCCGAGCGGCGGACAACGGGTGGAATATGCCAGAGCAGGCGGGACTGGTATCCGTCGCCCGGGAACTTCCAGCGCTTTCGAGGATTATTCTTCGGGGCTGGTGGTCTTCGGCCGCATCGCCTAGGTGTCGGCCTCGCTGGAATGGGAACCGGGAGCCGTCTCGGCGCGCGTGTTTCTGCACGTGCAAATGCACCGGTTGAAATTGTCCGGGGGTTGCCTCCGCGGGGTTGTGAGAATGTGCACGGTGATCCGGCGGAACGCTCCAGCTCCGGATTCGAGGTGTCTCGCCTGCGCTGACACCGGCCTCCTGCGCTGGAGAAAGCGGAGCCGAACCGCTCGCGAAACGACTCTCGAACGTCCAATTCGGACGATTGTGCGACTGCGTCCAGTGGACTCGACTTTCCCGGGAACAGCCCATTCGGAGGTCTGCTTGCCGCTATCGTGACGGTAACCTTCTCGCACCGCGAACGGTGCGCGCACGACCGGCGTCCGGGCGGGTCCGAATAGGAGTGCATGGTGTCCGAGGACTTTGAATTACTCGTCGATCGACAGGCGCTTTGCGGTGCGGGGCCGTTGTGGATGCCGACGCTGAATTGCCTGTACTGGGTGGACGTGCTGCGCAGAGAACTGCACACCTACCACCGCGATTCCGATGCGGACGAGGTGCAGGTATTGCCCGGGGTGGTCACCTCGCTGGGCGCCACCCGCAACGGACAGCTCATCGCCGCCGCGGATCGGGGCTTCGCCCGGTTGTTCCCCGGGCGCGCCGCGCTGGAACCCATCACCGGCGTGCAGGCGGGCGACCGGATGAGCGGCGGCGCCTGCGACCCGGCGGGCCGGTTCGTGGCGGGCACCCTCACCCACAGCCGGGAGGCGAAGCGCAGCGCGCTGTACGTCCTCGACGGCACCCGGGCCCGCGTCCTGGTGGACGGGCTGACCCTCTCCGGCGGCATCGGCTGGAGCCCGGACGGGGCGACCATGTACGTGATCGACACGGTGCCGCGCGTCATCTGGGCGTTCGACTACGACGTGGAACGCGGCCGGGCCGGGCGCGGCAGGCGCTGGATCGTGTGCGCCGAGTCCGAAGGCCACCCCGACGGGCTGGCGATGGACAACGAGGGCGGTGCGTGGGTCGCGATGCACGGCAGCGGACGCATCCACCGGTACAGCCCCGGCGGAGACCTGGAGACGGTGCTGTGGGCGCCCACCCGCCGCGTGACCGGTCTCGTGTTCGGCGGTCGCAGGCTGGACGAGATGTACGTGACCTCGGCGTGCTCCGGCTACGACGAGCGGGCGCTGGTCGGCGACCCGTACGCGGGAGCCCTGTTCCGGTTCCGCCCCGGCGCCACCGGCAGCCCGCTGGCGCCCTGGAACGGCACCTGAGCCCCCGAACGAAGGAGCGGGCCGGTCGGGAACGGGTCCCGGCCGGCCCGCTTCGCGCGGAGCGCCACGATCACACGTCGTAGTACAGCGCGAACTCGTGCGGGTGCGGCCGCAGCCGGACCGGGTCGATCTCGTTCTCGCGCTTGAGCCGGATCCAGGTCTCGATCAGGTCCGAGGTGAACACGCCGCCTTCGAGCAGGTAGTCGTGGTCCTCTTCGAGCCGGTCGATGACCTTCTCCAGGCTGTCCGGCACCTGCGGGACGTTCTTGGCCTCTTCGGGCGGCAGCTCGTAGAGGTCCTTGTCGATCGGTTCCGGCGGCTCGATCTTGTTCTTGATGCCGTCCAGGCCGGCCATCATCATCGCCGCGAACGCCAGGTACGGGTTGCCCGACGGGTCCGGGCAGCGGAACTCGACGCGCTTGGCCTTCGGGTTGCTGCCGGTGATCGGGATCCGCATGCAGGCGGAGCGGTTGCGCTGCGAGTACACCAGGTTCACCGGCGCCTCGTAGCCCGGCACCAGCCGGTGGTACGAGTTGATCGTCGGGTTGGTGAAGGCCAGCAGGCTCGGGGCGTGGTGCAGGATGCCGCCGATGTAGTGCCGCGCCATGTCCGAGAGCCCGCCGTAGCCGGACTCGTCGTAGAACAGCGGCGAGCCGTCCTTCCACAGCGACATGTGGCTGTGCATGCCGGAGCCGTTGTCGCCGAACAGCGGCTTCGGCATGAAGGTGACCGTGCGGCCGTCCTGCCACGCGGTGTTCTTCACGATGTACTTGAACAGCTGCAGGTCGTCCGCGGCGTGCAGCATCGTGTTGAACTTGTAGTTGATCTCGGTCTGGCCGCCGGTGCCGACCTCGTGGTGCGCGCGCTCGACGGTGAACCCGGAGCCGCTGAGCTGGGTGGAGATCTTGTCGCGCAGGTCCGCGAAGTGGTCGTACGGCGAGACGGGGAAGTACCCGCCCTTCATCCGGGTCTTGTAGCCCTTGTTGCCGCCCTCCTCGTCGCGCTCGGTGTTCCACCAGCCCTCGACGGAGTCGACCTCGGCGAAGCTGCGGTTCGGGCCCTCGCCGAAGCGCACCGAGTCGAAGATGTAGAACTCGGCCTCGGCACCGAAGAACACGGTGTCGGCGACGCCGGACTCGGCCAGGTACTGCTCGGCCTTGCGGGCCACGTTGCGCGGGTCCCGGCTGTAGGGCTCCAACGTGAACGGGTCGTGCACGAAGAAGTTCAGGATGAGCGTCTTCTCGACGCGGTAGGGGTCGATGCGCGCGGTGTACGGGTCGGGCAGCAGCAGCATGTCCGACTCGTGGATCGACTGGAACCCGCGGACCGAGGAGCCGTCGAAGGCCAGCCCTTCGGTGAAGGTGTCCTGGTCGAACGCCGAGGCGGGCACCGTGAAGTGCTGCATGACGCCCGGCAGGTCGCAGAACCGGACATCGATGTACTTCACGTCCTCGTCGGAGATGAAGCGCAGGACCTCGTCTGGATTCTTGAACACCCTCGATGGCTCCTTCACGCACTGGTTGACTGCTCACCGGCGCGCGTGCTCCGAGCTCACCGGCTCGTGGACAACGTTATGTCACCGGTGTTGCTCGGCCATCACCCCGATGTTTCGCCGACGTTAACGACGGCCTGAACGGATGAGGCCGATTGCGGAGGGTGGCTGATCAGGTCGTTCGGGCGCCGGTCGGCGTCCCCGCGGGGCGCGGGTCGTAGTCTGGGGGAGTGGGTGAATCGACGGGATCCAGGTCCGAGATGACCAGCCAGGGCGACGCTTCCGCGGGCGAGCCGCAGGGCCTGGGCGGCCTGTTCGGCCGCGACCCGCAGCAGCGGTGGCGCGGCGAGCGGATGGGCCTGCCGGAGGGCGGGCAGGGTTCGGTCGCCACCGGCGGTCGTCGGCTGCTCGGGTTCCTGGTCGACATCGTGCTGGCTGCGCTGGTGGCGCAGCTGTTCACCGCACCGGCGCTGCCCGGGAACTGGAGCCTGGTGGCCTGGTTCGCGATCACGGTGATCCCGGTGGCGTTCTTCGGGTTCACCCCCGGGATGCTGCTCACCGGCATCTGGGTGGCCCGGGTGGAGCGGCCGGGTGCGGTGGGCCTGTGGCGAGCGGTGGTGCGCTGCGCGCTGACCGGTCTGCTGGTGCCCGCGATCATCCGCAACGGCGATGGCCGTTCCTGGCTGGACCGCCTCACCGGCACCGTGGTCGTCCGGCGCTGAACCGGAGCGCGTGCCCGGACCGGACGGTGCCCGCCGGGCGCCTCGGTGGTGCGGGCGCGTGGAACAGGGCGGAACGCCGTCGGTGCCGGAGCTCTCCGGGGCCTGGTCGCGCACGAGGCTGACCGGAAGCGGCGAAGACGACGCGGGGGCCCCCCGGCCGCCCCCCCCGGGGGGGCGGGGGGGGGGGGGGGGGGGGGGCGGGGGGGGCGGGCCCCCGGGGGGTTGGGGGCGATGGGGCCCCCGG
>NZ_JAIUKC010000174.1:8149-22289 GCF_020177435.1 Saccharopolyspora sp. 7B
CGCCGCCCGCGGGCGCCCCCCCCCCCGGCCCCCCCCCCCCCCCCCCCCCCCCCCCCCCCCGCCCCCCCCCCCCCCCCCCCCCCCCCCCCCCCCGCGAAGTCGGTACGGGCTCAGCGGCGGCGCATGGCCCGCTGGACGTTGCGCATCTTGGCGCCCTGCGGCATCGGGCCCTTCGGCATCGCGTTGCCGCGGCTGGCCAGCGCGGACAGCCGGTTCTCCAGCGAGTCGACCTGGCCGGCGTTGATGTTGCGGGGCAGCTTCATCAGGTGCGTCTGCAGCTTGCTCAGCAGCACCTGGCCCTCCTCGCCGCCGACGAGGACCTCGTAGATCGGGGTTTCGCCGACGACCCGGGCCACCCGCTTCTTCTCCTGCGCCATCAGCGACTTCACCCGGTGCGGCGAGCCCTCGCCGACCAGCACGATGCCGGGGCGCCCGATCAGCCGGTGCACCGCGTCGAGCTGCGCGGTCCCGGCCACCGCCTGGGTGAGCCGCCAGTTGCCGCGCAGGTTCTCCAGCGCCCAACCCGCCGCACCCGGCTGGCCGTCGGCCTTGCGGTAGACGGTCGCCTGCACCCGGCGGCCGAACAGGATCACGGCGCCGAGCAGGCCCAGCGCGATGCCGACCGGCAGGAACGCCCAGTGCAGGTTCCAGATCCTGCCGATGAAGAAGACCGCGACGGCCACGACCAGGAAGATGCCGATCATCAGCGGCAGCAGCAGCTTGTCCTCGCGGCGCTGCATCTGGAACGCCTGCCAGATCTGCCCGACGCGCCCGCGGAAGGCCGCGCGCCGTTCCTTCTTCGCCGCCTTCTTGGCTGCCTTGTCCTGGTTGGCCATGCCGTTCAGGATACGGCGGGGTTCCACGGCGCCCCCACCACGGTGGTCCTGCCCCGCGGAAACGCGCACCGCCCGCCGCGCGTGTTGCGCGACGGGCGGTGAAACACCTGTTCAGCGGGGTCGTCAGCGGGCGAGCAGGCTGCTGGCCTCCTGCGCCGCGGGCTGCGCCTTCGCGAGGTGCGCGAGGTTGTCCGGCAGCGGCATGCCCCGGTGCTGGGTGGCCTTGGCGTAGAGCCGGCCCGCGCGGTAGCTGGATCGGACCAGCGGACCCGCCATCACCCCGGGGAAGCCGATCTCCTCGGCGGCCTTCGTGTGCTCGACGAACTCCTCCGGCTTCACCCAGCGGTCCACCGGGTGGTGGCGCGGGCTGGGCCGCAGGTACTGGGTGATCGTGATGATGTCGCAACCCGCGTCGTGCAGGTCCTGCAGCGCGGGGCGCACCTCCTCGGGGCTCTCGCCCATGCCGAGGATGAGGTTGGACTTGGTGACGAGACCGGCCGCACGGGCTTCGCTGAGCACCTTCAGCGAGCGGTCGTAGCGGAACGCGGGGCGCATCCGCTTGAACACGCTGGGCACCGTCTCCAGGTTGTGCGCGAGGACCTCCGGCCGGGAGCCGAAGACCTCGGCGAGCTGGTCGGGCTCGGCGTTGAAGTCCGGGATGAGCAGCTCGACGCCGGTGCCCGGGTTCAGGTCGTGGATCTGGCGCACGGTCTCCGCGTACAGCCAGGCCCCGCCGTCGGGCAGGTCGTCCCGGGCGACGCCGGTCACCGTGGAGTAGCGCAGCCCCATGGCCTGCACCGACTCGGCGACCTTGCGCGGCTCGGTGGTGTCGAGCTCCGCGGGCTTGCCGGTGTCGATCTGGCAGAAGTCGCAGCGGCGGGTGCACTGATCACCGCCGATGAGGAAGGTGGCCTCCCGGTCCTCCCAGCATTCGAAGATGTTGGGGCAGCCCGCCTCCTCGCAGACGGTGTGCAGACCCTCCCGGCGGACCAGACCCTTGAGCTCCTGGTACTCGGGGCCCATCCGAGCGCGGGTCTTGATCCACGATGGCTTCTTCTCGATGGGCGTCTGGCTGTTGCGCACTTCAAGACGCAACAACTTCCGCCCCTCTGGCGCCGCAGTCACGCGTTCAGGCTACGCCCTCGGCCGGTTCATCCCGAAACCGCGACGGGCGCGACGTGGTGATCCGTACACCACACCCGGGTTCAGGCGGGGTCGGCGGTGACTCCGGTGAGCTCTTCGGTGAGTTTCCACAGCCGTCGCGCGGTGTCGGCGTCCCGGGCGGCGGTGCTGGTCTTGGCGCGGGCCGGGTAGCCGCGGATCTCGGCGAACCCGTTCGGCCCGTAGTAGCTGCCGCTGGTCGCGCCGGGCGCGGTGGCCGCGTAGAGCTGCGGCAGCGCGCCCTGCTCGGTGGACTGCGTGATGAGACCGTTGACCTTCCGGGCGATGCCGGTGACGCGGTCGGACAGGCTGCGAGCGCGCAGCGAGTTCAGCGCCAGTTCGGTGCTGCTCATCCCGGGGTGGGCGAGGACGCTGCGCAGCGGCAGCCCCGCCCGCCGGGCGCGGCGGTCGAGCTCGAAGCCGAACAGCAGGTTCGCCAGCTTCGACTGCGCGTAGGCGCGGCTGGGCGAGTAGCGGCGGCGGTGGAAGTTCAGGTCGTCGAGGTCCAGCGAGCCGCCGCGGTGCGCGATGCTGGAGAGCGTGACCACCCGCGGGTCGGGCCGGTCGCGCAGCGCGGGCATCAGCAGCCAGGTCAGCGCCGCGTGCCCGAGGTGGTTGGTGCCGATCTGCAGCTCGAAGCCGTCCTGGGTGGCGCCCAGCGGCGGGCCCATGATGCCCGCGTTGTTCAGCAGCACGTCGAGCCCGTCGCCGGTGCGTTCCCGCACCTGGTCGGCGGCCTTGCGCACCGAGGACAGGTCGGCGAGGTCGAGTTCGACGAGTTCCGGTTCGACCTCGGCGTCGGCGGCGACCCGCTGCTGCGCCTCCCGGCCGCGTTCGGGGTCGCGGCAGGCCATCAGCACCCGCGCGCCGCGCGTCGCCAGCACCTGCGAGCAGTGCAGTCCCAGCCCGGAGTTCGCGCCGGTGATGAGCACCGTGCGGCCGTGCTGGTCGGGAACGTCGGAGGTCGTCCACTGCGCCATGCCCCCACCCTTACCCGCGGGGCCGGGTGCGGAAAAGACCGAACGCGACACGATCCGATCACCGGCTGCGAGAATTCCCGCTCATGTCGATGAGCTGCTGGTCCGCCGCGATCCGCTGGTTCCCCTGGCGGCGCCGGGTGCGGGCGCACGCGGTGCTGGAGTCGTGGCCGCGGATGGTGGACGGCCCGGTGTCGCTGCTGGCGCGGCTGGGTTGGTCCCTGGTGGGAGTGCCGCTGCTGGTGCTGTGGGCGGTCGAGCTGCTGGCGGGTGCGCTGCTGGTGCCGTGCGCGCTGCTCGCCCGCGGCGCGGGGTGGTCGCCGTGGTGGGTGGAGCTGCGGGTGCGGGGGTGCCTGGGCGGGCTGGTGCGGGTCCGGGACCGGTCCGCGGCGAAGCGGGTGCGGGCGGCGGTGGCGGCCGAGCCGCTGGTGGATCCGCTGGAGGTGCTGGCGCCGGAGCACGACTGCCACGAGGTGGAGATCTCCGCGTGCCGGTGGGCGTCGGCGGTGCGCGACGTCAGCGGTCACGGCAGGCGGCGCTGGTTGCCGTGGCGGCGCCGGACCTCGGTGCGCGACGCGCTGGAGTGGTTCCCGGACTGGTCGCTGGACGAGCCGGTCGGGCTGCTGCTGGCGGTGCCGTTCCTGCTGGTCGCGGTGTGCTGGTCGGTGGTGGCCGGGCTGGAGCTGGTCGCGGCGCTGGTGCTGCTGCCGTTCGTCCTGCTGCTCCGGTCGGTGCGGTTGCTGGACTGGCCGATCGAGCTGGTCCGGGCGGGCGAGGTGAGCGCGCACCGCGGGGTCGCCGGTCTGGGCGCCTCGGCGCGGGCGCGCCGGGAACTCACCGAGCAGGTGCGGGTGGTGGTCCCGCGTCCGCGCGCCGCGGAGCCCGAGGTGGTGGCCGCGCGCTGAGCGCCCCCGGGCTCCGGAGCGGCGGGGTCAGAAGCTGGGGATGAGCTTGCGCAGCTGGGCGAGCGGTCCGCGGCGGCGCGCGGTGCGGGCCTCGGGGGCGGTGCGCAGCAACCGCAGGAACGCCTGCCCGACGCGGTCCAGCTCGTCGGCCGGCTCGTCCGGTTCGGCCAGCCCGGCCGACACGGCGAGCATCCGGAGCTCCTGCCTGCGCAGCCCGGCGAGCGCGGGTTCGTCCGCGTGCCCGTCGAGGACGCGGCGCAGCACGGGGTCGTCGGTGGCGGTGCGCCGCCAGGCTTCGCCGACCGCCTCCACCCGGTCGCCGCGCGGGTCGGCGTCGGCGTCCTCGACGCCCACGTCGATGCGTCCGGTGAGCACGCGGTTCCACTTGTGGTGCAGCGCGCGCAGCAGTTCGTCCCGGTCGGCGAACACGGCGGCGGCCGCGGGCACCGCGTCGAGGTCGAGGCGTGCCGCGGGGTGCCGCGCGGCGTGGTCGAGCACGGCGCGGATGGCGCGTTGCCGCTGGTGGAAGTCGTTCCAGGTCATGGTTCCTCCAGACTGGACGGTGGCGTACCCCGGGTGTGCGGCATACCGGGAGTATGTGTGTTCGAAGCTACCAGCGCGGCCGTACCGCGGGTATGTCATATGATTGTGAGTATGGCTACAGCCCGTTCCCGGCGCGTGGAGAACACCGAGAGCACCCGGCAGGCGCTGGTGAAGTCGGCGGTGGTCCTGTTCACGAAGAAGGGCTACGCGGGCACCTCGCTCGACGAGATCGCCAAGCGCGCCCGCGTCACCAAGGGCGCCCTCTACCACCACTTCAACGGAAAGCAGGCGCTGTTCGAGGCCGCTTTCGAAGACGTCGAGAGCCAGGTGGTGCGACGGCTGTCGGCGGTGCTGTTCGCCGGCGGCGACATCTGGGAGACCGTGCGGGCCGGGCTCGGCGAATTCCTCCAGGTCTGCCTGGAACCGTCCTACCAGCGGATCGTCGTGCACGAGGCGCCCGCGGTGATGGGCTGGGAGCGCTGGCGGGAGGCCGAGGAGCGCTACACGTTCGGCGTGATCCGGGAAGCGGTGCAGGCGCTGGTCGACGCGGGCGAGTTCACCCCGCTGCCGATCGAAGCGCTCGCCCACGTCGTCTACGGCGCGCTGTCGGCCGGGGCCAGCACCATCGCCGGCTCCGCCCGGCCGAAGCAGACCAGCGCCGAGGTCGGCCAGGTCGTGGACGCCGTGATGCAGGGGCTGCGCGTGGCGGCGTGCGCCGGGGCCTCCTGCGGGCACTAGCCTCGGGTCCGTGACCGAGCCATTCAAACTCCGCATCTTCACCGAACCCCAGCAAGGGGCCACCTACGACGACCTGCTGCGGGTGGCCAAGGCCACCGAGGCGGCCGGCTACGACGCGTTCTTCCGCTCCGACCACTACCTGAAGATGGGCTCGGTGTCCGGTGAGCCCGGACCGACCGACGCCTGGGTGACGCTGGGCGGCCTGGCGCGGGAGACCTCGCGGGTGCGGCTGGGCACGCTGATGACGGCGGGCACGTTCCGCTACCCGGGGCCGTTGGCGATCGCGGTCGCGCAGGTCGACCAGATGTCCGGCGGGCGCGTGGAGTTCGGTCTCGGCAGCGGCTGGTACGAGGAGGAGCACACCGCGTACGGCATCCCGTTCCCGTCGCTCAAGGAGCGGTTCGACCGCTACGCCGAGCAGCTGGAGATCATCACCGGGCTGTGGGACACGCCGGCCGGGGAGACCTTCAGCTTCGACGGCCGGTACTACCAGCTCGCCGACTCGCCCGGGCTGCCGAAGCCCGTTCAGCGGCCGCGGCCGCCGGTGCTCATCGGTGGCGCGGGCAAGAAGCGCACCCCGGAGCTCGCCGCCCGTTTCGCCGACGAGTTCAACCTGCCCTTCACCGACCTCGACACCGCGGTGGCGCAGTACGAGCGGGTCGCGGCGGCGTGCGCGGCGATCGGCCGGGACGCCGGGGAGATCGTGCGGTCGGCGGCGCTGGTGCTGTGCGTCGGCAAGGACGACGCCGAGATCGCGCGCCGCGCGGCCGCCATCGGGCGGGACGTCGACGAGCTGCGGGCCAACGGGCTCGCCGGCACGCCCGCCGAGGCCGTGGACAAGATCGGCGCCTGGCGGGAGCGGACCGGCATCACCCGGCTGTACCTGCAGGTGCTGGACCTCTCCGACCTCGACCACGTCGACCTGGTCGCGGCGAAGGTCGCACCGCAGCTGGGCTGAGTCCCAGCGCCGGTTCCTGCCTCGTCGGTGGCCCGCCGCGCGCCACCGGCGAGGCGGCGGTGCTCAGCCGCGGAGCTGGCCCGCGATGTCGGAGGCGGCGGTGAGCAGGACGAGCGCGGGCACGGTGGCCTGCGGGCGCAGCCGGTAGGAACCGCGCTTGTCCTGCTCCACCAGTCCGCAGCCGGTGAGCCCCTTCAGGTGGTGGTAGAGCTGGCCGGGCGAACCGAGCCCCGCCGCCTGCTGCAGCTCCGCGCCGGTGGCCGGGCCCGATTCGGCGAGCCTGCGCACCAGGGCCGCCCGCAGCGGATGCCCCAGCGCGGCGAGCACGTCGGTGCGCGGCGCGTCCGGCAGGTCCAGCACCTGGGCGGGATCCGCGCGGATGTGCCACTCCAGCTCGAACGGTTCGCTCAGGCGTCCCGAGTATTCGATCTGGTCGCCGCTGGGTTCCCGCGGAGCGGCGGTGGGCCGTCCTTCCAGCGCCGCGACCCGGCGCTCCAGGTCGTCCAGCCGCCCTTGCACGTCGTCGGAGCTCACCGTGCGAGCTTGCCCTACCCGCGCAGCGCGGCGCGCAACCGGTCCCGCCACGCGGGGTCGAGCACGGCCTTGATCAGCGGCTGGCCCGGGTCACCGGTCGCCAGCTGCTCGGCGGAGATCCCGCCGTGCGCCAGCAGCGATCCGGCCGCGATCCGCCCGTCGGCGAGGCGCAACGAGATCCCGGCGGTGAGCACGCCCGGCAGGCTGCCGCCCTTGTAGCCGAGGCCGAGGACGCCGTCGGGCAGGTTCCCGGCGGCCCGCCGTTCCAGGATCCCGCGGGCGATCTCGGCGGCGCGCGGGGACGGGTAGGTGCCCTCGGCGAGGGAGCGGTGCAGCGCGGCCAGCTGCGCCGGGTCGCTCGCGGCGGTGCCGGTGGCCCAGGCCAGCTGGGTGTTCCAGTCCGGCAGCGGCTGCGCCCCCCCCCGGGTCCGCACCTGGTCGCGGAGGGCCTGCTCGTCGCGGTGGCGGCGCTCCAGCGCGAAGCCGATCTCGCGGCGTCGGGGGAGCGGGGTGCCGGGCGCGGGGGCTTCGGCCGGCAGCAGCAGGAACAGGTACTCGGCGCACAGCGAGCGCACGTCGGCGTCGGGCCAGCCCCCGGCGAGCGCGGCGGCGCGCACGGCCTCGGTGCCGAGCCGGTCGCGCAGCAGGTCGGGCACGGCGCTGTCGCTGTGCCCGATCATCGCGGTGGCCAGTTGCTCCAGCGTGACGTGGCGGTCCGGGTCGGCGGCCCAGGCGCCGGTGTCGTCGGTGGGGATGCCCAGTTCCTGCAGGGCCGCCACGTGTGCGCCGCCGTCGGTGGGCACGTAGTAGCGCTCCCAGTCGCCGACGCGGACCTGTTCGGCGGGGTCGAGGCGGCCGTCGGCGACGGCGGTGGCGTAGGCGGCGAGGTGCGCGGCCTTCACCGCGGAGGCCAGCGGCTGCGGGCTGCCCGCGCGGTGCGCGAGGAGCGGTCCGGTGGTGTCGGTGAGCACGAGGGCCAGCCGGTCGCGGTGCTGGGCGATCCAGGTGAGCCAGCCGTCTGCGGTGCTCAGGTCGGCTTCGGTGCGGTCGCCGAGCGCCGTGGCGGGGCTGCACGAGAGCAGCGGGAGCGCGGCGGCGGTGGCGGTGAGCCCGGTCAGCAGGGTGCGGCGGGACAGCGGCATGCTTCTACTCCTCTAGTAGTCCGTAATTCCGGAATACTAGAGGAGTAGAGTGGGGTTCGTCAGCGCAGGGTCGGATCCAGCGCCAGCGTCACGCCCTCGGCGGTCGGCGAGACCCGCGCGATGTTCGACTCCACCACCGGCAGCACGCCGTCCACCGCGTCCAGCACGTCCTGGCGCACCCACGGCAGCGCCTCCTCGACCGGGACATCCCGGCCGAGCTCCGCCGACAGCGAGGTGACGCCCGCGTCCCGGATGCCGCACGGCACGATCCGGTCGAACTGGCCCATGTCCGGATCGCAGTTCAGCTCCAGCCCGTGCATGGTCACGCCCCGCTGCACCCGGATGCCGATCGCGGCGATCTTGCGCTCCGGGCGTGCGTCGTCGGCGGCCAGCCACACGCCGCTGCGGCCCTCGACCCGGCCGGTGTCCAGGCCGAAGCGGGCGCAGGTGCGGATCAGGGCCTGCTCCAGGCGCCGCACGTAGTCGACCACGTCGATCGGGTCGGCCAGCCCCAAGATCGGGTAGCCCACGATCTGCCCCGGGCCGTGCCAGGTGATCTTGCCGCCGCGGTCCACGTCGATCACCGGCGTGCCGTCCTGCGGCCGGTCCTCCGGCTGGGTGCGCTTCCCGGCGGTGTACACCGACGGGTGCTCCAGCAGCAGGAGGGAGTCCGGGCCGGTCTCCTCGGCGCGGCTCGTGGCCAGCTCCCGCTGGAGGTCCCAGGCGTCCAGGTAGTCGATTCTTCCCAGTTCACGCACGTCGACCGCATCGGTCGAGGCGCGACATGACATCTCCGCGCGACTCACCGGGCCAGGCTACGCCCGGGCTCCCGCCCAGAGCACCGACCGCCCCGCGCACGTGGCGCCGGCCACCCGGGCGGACCCGCGGACCCGCGGACCCGCGGCGAGTTCAGAGCACCGCGTTCAGCGCGGCGTCCAAGGTGGGGTGGGCGAACGGGTAGCCGTGCTCGTCGAGGCGTTCCGGCATCGCCCGCTGCCCGGCCAGCATCGCCTCGTCGGCGGCCTCGCCCAACGCCGCGCGGAGCACGAACTCCGGCACCGTCCACGGCGCGGGCCTGCCCAGCGCCGCCCCCAGCTCGCGGGTGAACTCGGCGTTGGTCACCGGCGCCGGGCCGGTCAGGTTCACCGGGCCCGACACGGCCGAGTTCTCCACCAGGAACCGCAGCGCACCCACCGCGTCGTCCAGCGAGATCCACGGCATGTACTGCCGCCCGCCGCCGAGCTTCGCGCCCAGCAGCATCGAGAACAACGGCTTCAACCGGCCCACCAGGCCACCCGAGTGCGCCACCACCAGGCCCGTGCGCGAGAGCGCGACCCGGGCGCCCGCGTCCACCGCCGGGCTCGTCGCCGCCTCCCACTGGCGGCACAGGTCGGCGAGGAAACCGGTTCCCGGCGGCGTCGACTCCGTCACCAGCCGGTCGCCGGTGTCGCCGTAGTAGCCCACCGCCGAGCCGTTGACCAGCGCGGGCACGCCGTGGCGGGCCACCGCCTCGGCCAGCAGCACGGTCGGGCGCACCCGCGAGGACACCAGCAGCTCCTTGCGCTCGGTGCTCCAGCGGCGGTCGGCGATCCCGGCGCCGCACAGGTTCACCACCGCGTCCGCCCCGGCGAGGGCCGCCTCGTCCAGCTCGCCCTTCGCCGGGTCCCAGCCGTGCTCGTCGGGGGCGGCCGGGGGGGGGGGGGCGCCGCCCCGCCCCCCCCCCCCCCCCCCCCCCCCCCCCCCCCCCCCCCCCCCCCCACCTCCGGCGACCCGGCGGGATTTCGCCGGTGAGCTGAGCCGTTCCTGGCAAGTGCGGCCACGCGCTCGGCTAGGCTCCGAAGCCGAGTCGATCGGGAGGCCCGGGCCTCCCAGCACCGCGAGGCCCCTCACCGATGTACTTCTCCACTCCGCTGTTCCTCTGGTACTTCCTGCCGGTCGTGCTGGCGGCGGTGCTCATCGCGCCCCGGTCCGCGCGCAACGCGATCGTGGCCGTCGCGAGCCTGGTGTTCTACGCCAGCGGCGCGGGCGGCACCACCCTGCTGCTGCTGGCGTGCATCGTCGTCAACTTCCTCGCGGGCAAGTCCCTCGAACCCGAAGCGGAGCACCCGCACCGCCGGGCCCTGCTCATCGGCGCCGTCTCGTTCGACCTGCTGGTGCTGGTGGTGTGGAAGTACGCGGGCTTCGCCACCGAGCAGCTGGCGACGCTGACCCGGTGGTTCGGTGGCGACTTCCCGGTGCTGCAGCTGGCGCTGCCGATCGGCATCTCCTTCTACACGTTCCACCACATCTCCTACGTGGTCGACGTGTACCGCGGCGAACGGCCCGCGCTGCGCAACCCGGTCGGCTTCGTCACCTACATCGCGATGTTCCCGCAGCTGGTGGCCGGGCCGATCGTGCGCTACCGGGAGATCGCCGACCAGCTCCCGCAGCAGCGCACCCACCGGCTCGACGACGTCGCAGCCGGCTTCCCGCGGTTCGCGTGGGGGCTGACGAAGAAGGTCGTCGTCGCCGACACGCTCGCCCCGATGGTCGACGCCTGCTTCGCGACCCCGGCCGAGGACATGAGCTTCGCCGTCGCCTGGCTCGGCGCCATCGGCTACACCGTGCAGCTGTACTTCGACTTCTCCGGCTATTCCGACATGGCGATCGGGCTGGGTCGGATGCTCGGGTTCCGGCTGCCGGAGAACTTCGCCCGGCCCTACTCCTCGGTGACCGTCACCGAGTTCTGGCGGCGCTGGCACATGTCGCTGTCCCGCTGGTTCCGCGACTACGTCTACATCCCGCTCGGCGGCAACCGGCGCGGCACCGGGCGCACCTACCTGAACCTGGCGATCATCTTCGTGCTCACCGGGTTCTGGCACGGCGCGGCGTGGACCTACCTGGTGTGGGGCCTGTTCCACGGGGCGCTGCTGGTCGTGGAACGCGCCACCGGGCACGACTCGGCGCCCGCGGACCGCTGGGCGCGGCTGGGCAGGCGGGCGCTGACGCTGCTGCTGGTCGTGCTGGGCTGGGTGTTCTTCCGGGCGCCCGACCTGGGGACGGCGTTCACGATGACCGGGCACATGCTGCTGCCGGACCTGTCCGGGCTCACCGACCTCGTCGCCGCCTCCGTCACCCACCAGCGGGTGTTCTTCCTGCTGGTCGCGCTGGTCGTGGTGCTGCTGCCCGCCTCCACCGGGACCGGGGCGTTCCTGGAGTCGGTGCGGTCCCGGCAGGCGAACGCGCTGCGGGCGGCGGTGATGACGGCCGGGCTGCTGTACTCGGGCCTGCTGGTCGCGACCGGCTCGTTCAGCCCGTTCCTGTATTACCAGTTCTGACCGGCTCTTCCCCGGCTCTTCTCGCGTCGGGGTGGGGTGGCGGAACCGCAGCAGGGTTCTCGCCGCGGGATCTTTTGCACCGGTGGCTCCGCCACAGGAGGAAACGCTGTCCTCGCGAGGAGGGCGCTGAGCACTCGCGGGTGATCCGGCTGCGTGCGCGGTCTCCGCTCAGCCGCTTCGCCGCTGGCAGGACGAGACCTGGGCCGGCGTGCTCGTTCGAAGGCGGGCGGGTTCGTTGATCAGCACAGCACGACGGGGGCGTCCAGCTCCGATCGGGGTGCTTCGGCGGCACCCGGTGGCGGGCCGGCCGGGTCCACGACGAGCTTCAACCGCCCGCCGAGCGCGGTGATGTAGCTGCGGATGCTGGACACCGCCATCTGGTCCAGCTCCCCGTTCTCGATCTGCGAGACCCGTGCCTGGGTGACGCCCATCCGTTCCGCGACCGCTCCTTGGGTGAGCCCGATCCGCTTCCGGAGCTCCGCCAGCCGGAACCCGAGGACGTAGGCGTTCGTGTCCTGCCGCGCTTGCTCGCGGAGTGCTTCCGGGTCGTCACCGGCCGCACGATCGCGGGCGTCGAGTTCATCGCGGAGTTCGTCCCACGAGCGGCTCATCGTCCTGCCCCCTCCTGGTCGTCCGCCTTCCGCATCGCGGCCTCGTGCTCGGCCACGCGCTGCTCGCCGAGCGGGATCGCTCCTGGGCCGGTTTGCGCACTCGTGGTCGGAGCTCCTTGAGCTTGCTGATGCTCGATCCCTTGATGTGATCTGCGAGTGGCCGGCCCAGCGTCGGACCGTGCTCGGCGAGCTTCTCCAGTGTGATGTCCACCGCTGCGCGGGTCGCGCTGTCCAGCGATAGGTACCACCCGGCGACCTCGTCGTGCAGTGGGATGCTCCACCGCGCCGACTCCCGAATCATAACCTTGAGCTTATGTTCCGGCGATGGCACGGATCACAGCGGGTGCTACCGGCCGAGTTCCAGCGGATATGGGTCGTTGGGCCGTTGTCGTGGGGGTGGGGTGGGCGGAGACTCGGCGGCGGCGATGAGGCTCGCCGGAAGTGCGGAACACGCCGCTGATGGCCTCTCCGGAACTCAGGAGGCCCGCCATGTCGCACATCCACGTCCTGCTGCGCTGCTCCGCCGCCGTGTTCTTCGGCGACCGGGTGCTGCTGGTGCGCCGCCGCGAGCACGACGACCTGGTGCTGCCGGGCGGCACCCCGCGGCCGGGGGAGGACTTCCACGCCTGCGTGCGGCGCGAGCTGCGCGAGGAGACCGACATGCTGATCGACCCGGGCACCTGCGCGCTCATCGTCGAGACCGTGCGCCCCTTCGCCGAACGGCTGGTGGACGTCGTGTTCCGCTCCCCGGGCCGGCCCGCCGGGTGGCCGCGGTTCAAGGAGGACGGCCTGCGGCCCGAGCTGGTCCCGGTCGCCGAGCTGCCCCGGCTGGACCTGCACCCGCCGATCGCGGCGCAGCTGGCCGAACTGCACGCGGCCCGCGAACCCGGCCCGCCGAAGTACCTGCGGAACGAACACCGGACGCCCGTGCGGCCGTGAGTTCCGCGGGAACCGGGCACGGCCGTCGCCCGGCCGGGCTAACGTAGCGGCGTGTCGAGGACGGAACCGACCGAGCTGCCCGCGGTCCACGAGTCGTGGCTGCCGCGCGAGCACCCGATGCACCGGCCGCGGCACGGCAGGCGCCAGCTCACCGCCCTGGTGTGCGCGCTGCTGTTCCTCACCGCGCCCGCCACCACCTGGGTGTTCGGCGCACGGGCGGAGCAGCTGGAGAACCGGCCGCTGGCGGAGTTCCCGAGCATCACCGACGGCTGGGGCTTCCTCACCGGGCTGTCCCCGTGGGCCGCGGAGAACCTGCCGTTCCGCGGGACCGCGGTCCGGTCGGTGCACGACATCAGCCAGGGGGTGTTCGGCGAGCAGGCGCGGCTGGAGTCGGGGACGCACAGCTCGCCCACCGGCACCGGGAGCGACCAGCAGCAGGCCCGGCAGCTGCTGAACGAGAACGTGTTCCCGAAGGTCATCGAAGGACGGGCGGGCTGGCTCTACCTCGGCCACGACGTCGCCTACCCGTGCACGCCGAAGCGCAGCCTGGACGAGGTGATCGCCGGGTTGCGGCGCTGGCGCCAGGTCGTGGAGGCCTCCGGGCGGAAGTTCCAGCTGGTCATCGCGCCGGACAAGTCGACGATGTACCCGGCGAACCTGCCGCCGGAGTACGCGGGGAAGGACTGCTCCTCGCGGGCCAGGGAGGAGTTCTGGCGGCGGCTGCCCACCGCGACCGGCGCGATCGACATGCGGGACCCGCTGCGCGAATCCGCCGACCGCAACGGCCGGGCGATCTACCACGACATCGACACGCACTGGACCCACGAGGGCGGCATCACGATGGTGTACCAGCTGGCGGAGCGGCTGTCCCCGGGCAGCACCGCCACCTGGAAGGTGCAGCCCGGCAGGCAGTACCCGCACTCCGCCGACATCCCCGACCTGCTCGGCCAGCGCCGCACCGTGCCCATCCAGGCCTACTCGCTGGCGCCGGACGGCGGCGCGGACCACACCCGGTTCGAACCCAGCGACTTCCACGAGCCGCTGCACCTGAAATCGATGCCGCGGGCCGGCATGATCACCGAGCCGACGCGGATGGTGGGTGACTCGTTCACCCAGTTCGCCAGCCCGTACCTGGCGGCGACGTTCGCCGACATCGGCATCGTGCACCCGGAGGAGGTCGCGAAGCGGCCGCGGGAGACGGCGGCGCTGCTCGCGGAGGGCGACGTGGTGACCTTCGAATTGTCCGAGCGGTTCGTCTCCGGTGGCCGCTACGACCTGCTCGACCCGGCGGTCGCCGACCAGGTAGGAGCAGTGCTCGCCGCCGACCCGCGTTGAAGGTTCTTCCCGCTCCTGTTGCTCAGGGGGCGGGGTGGCGGAACCTCAGCGGGGTTTTGGCGGGGGGGTGTTTTTTCCCCGGGGGGGCGGCCCCCGGGGGAAACAGTGGACGCCCCGAAACCCCGGGGAACCCCCCGGGGGGGG
>NZ_JAIUKC010000175.1:0-22053 GCF_020177435.1 Saccharopolyspora sp. 7B
CAGTAGGCGCAGGCGGCGTCCTGTCCGGCGGCCAGGGCCCGCAGCGTGGTCTCCCGCCGTTCGTCCCGGCTGCCGCGGCGGGCCGGGGGTGTGCGGGTGGCGGCCTGCTCGGGGGCGCCGTGGATCTCCGCCTCTTCGCTCACGTTGACCTGCACTCCTTCCTCCAGCTGGTTTGGGTTCTGAAACCTTATCACTTGGTTCGGATTTCGATACTTCAACTGACCTGCTCACGAAGTCTCGGTGGGTTCATATGGATAACCGGGATTATGGATATACTCTGATCTTGCGGCGCCGCGAAACCGGAACGACCGCGCACTACGGCAAAACGGACACGATCCGCGGTGGAATCGGCTCCCGAAAAATGAGGGGCCCGCGAGGCAGAGGAGACGCATGACCGAGGTCGCCACCCGCCGGGAGCGGACCGGCACGCCGGGCCCGGAGCGGTTCGCGGAGTTCCTGCGCGTCTACGCCTCGTTGAACACCCGCCTCGCCTACGCCACCGATCTCGGCATCCCGCTGGACTGGGTCCCCGGCTACACCGCCCCCAAGCCGGGACGTCGCCGCGGGCGGGCTCGGCGCGGCGAACCGACGGGGCTGGAATGGCTGCACTGGTGCGTGCGCGAGGGCTTCGGCTCGTTCGCGGAGGTGCGGGTGCAGCACGTGGAGCGGTGGCTGGAGGAACTCGCCCGGGCCGGGTACGGGGACGCGACCCGGGCGCGGATGCTCTCGGCGGTCTCGGCGTTCTACCAGAAGTACCTGCTGCGGGAAGGCCTCGCCGAGCACAACCCGGCCGCGCTGGTGGACCGCTCCGCCCAGCACCTCAACCGGTCCGGTTCGAGCCCGTCGCAGACGGCGATGTGGTCGTTCGAGGCGTGCCGCGCGCTGCTGCTGGCCGCGCACCTGCTGGCCGACCGGCACCGCAACGGGCCGCGGGACCGGGCGATGGTGGAGGTGCTGATCGGCACCGGGGTGCGCGCGGAGGAGCTGGTCGGGGTGAACCTGGACGACTACCACCGCCCGGCCGCGGGTGGTCCTGCCGCGCTGCGGGTGCACGGCAAGGGCGCGAAGGACCGGCGGGTGGCGTTGGCGGCGCCGGTGGCGGATGCGGTGGCGGACTACCTGCGGGTGCGGGCGGCGCCGCAGGTTCCGGCGTTGCGCGGGCAGCTGGGCTTGCGCGCGCCGGAGCCGATGTTCGTGACCTCGACGGGCCGGCGGGTGCACGTCTCGCACGTGCAGGCGGTGCTGCGGCGGTTGTGCGCGACGTTCGCCCCCGCTCCGGATGCGCCGCCGCCCCGGTCCCGGCGAGTGCGGGAGGTGCTCGACGGTGAGCAGGCTTCGCTGGTCGCGGCCCACCTCGGCCCGTTGCGGGAGACGATTCACCCGCATTCGGCGCGGCACTCCTACGCCACGCACGCCATCACCCGCGGCGCCGAACCTCGCCAGGTGCAGCACGACCTGGGGCATGCGGCGTTGTCGACCACCGAGGGCTACCTGCACGATGCCGAGGACCTGGCCAACTCGGCGGCGCACGAGTTGGCCCCGGCGCTGCACCGGGGCTGGCTGCGGTGATCAGCCGTGCAGCGCGAGGTAGGGCGCGAGCGCGAGCAGGGTCACGATCAGCGCGTACTTGAGGGTGCGGGTGGGCAGCGAGCGGGCGATCTTCCAGCCCAGCAGCACGCCGATCAGTTCCGGCACGCCCACGATCGCGGCCAGCGGCCAGTCGATGGCGCCGTGGGCGAGGTAGCCGATGGTGCCGACGCCGGCGATGACGATCGATTGGGCTTGGGCGGCGGCGAGCGCTTCGAGAACCGGCACGCGCAGCGCGATCAGCAGCGGGACGGTGAGCATCGGCCCGCCGATGCCGACGATGCCCGAGGCGACGGCCACGGCCAGCCCGAGCAGCACCACGCCCACCACCGGCGGGTGCGCCCGGTCCTGGGTGGGCGTGCGCCGTTCGCGGAACCACACCAGCCCGGCCACCGCGGTGACCAGCACGGCGAGCACGATCCCGAAGGTGCGTGGGGACACGAGGGTGTTGAGCTGCACGCCGATCGGGGTGCCGAGCACGGCGGTGCCGGCGAGGATCAGCGCGGTGCGCCGGGTCTCGGGTTCGCGCAGCTGGCCGGAGCGGGTGTAGGCGGCGGTGCCGAGTGCGCCGGTGGCGATGTGGGTGACGATGGCGGTCCCGGCGACCGCGGCCGGGGACAGTCCGGTGAGGGCGAACAGGCCGATGGTGGGCAGCACGCCGCCAGGTCCGAGGGCGGTGATGCCGATACCGCCGACGAGGCCGAACAGCGCCAGGGCGAGGAGGGTGGCGGGGTCCGTCACCGCGCGGCCACCGGTCGATCGTGGTTCAGCGCCACGGCAGCCTCCTCAGCGTCCTGCGGTTCCCGGGCTGTGCGGGTGCTCAAGTTACCGGGCAGGGATCACGTCGAAGTCGCGCCGGGTTCGATCCACGACGATCTTCGCGGATGCCCCGGCATGATCTAGTTGAGTCACGGTGACGAAAACATGGGCTGGTCAGGCGAGCCGGGGGAACAGGCGGACCGCGTTGCCGCCGCTCGATGGCGGCCGGTTCCTCGCCGGGCAAGCCGAACCCGCTGTTGCGGGCGCCGTTGGCTCCGGGCGCGGCGGATCCGCTCAGCGGCGGGCGCGCAGGAGGCGGCTCGCGCGCAGCGCCTCGGGCGGCGCGCCGTCGAATTCCGCCGACCCGTCGAGGTAACCGGCGACGAGTTCGGTGGCGGAGTGGTCCTCGACCTCGGTGAACCCGAGCCCGTGCAGCTGCGCGGCGATGTCCTCCGGGGTGAACAGGCTGTGCCAGGGTTCGCCGAGGGCGGTGACCCGTTCGGCGCGCCGCCGCAGCCGCGCCCGTTCCGCGTCGGTGCCGGCGGGTCGCAGGTAGTCGAAGACGACCTCGACGGGCCGGGCTTGGCCGGCGATGTAGTCGAGGGTGTCGTGCGCGGCTTCCGGGCTCAGGTAGAACACGACGCCGAGCCACACGAACACGGCCGGTTCGGCCCGGTCGAATCCGGCGGCGGCCAGTTCGGTGGCCAGCGCATCGGTTTCGAAGTCGACCGGCACGAAGGCCATCGTCTCGGGCCGCCGGATCCCGGCCGCGGCGAGGCGCTCGCGCTTCCACGCCTGGGTGGACGGGTGGTCGACTTCGAACACGCGCAGCCCGGGGTGCGGGTGGCGGTGGGCGAAGGTGTCCAGGCCCGCGCCGAGGACCACGACCTGCCGCACCCCGGCTGCGGCGGCCGCGGCCACGCGGTCCTCGGCGAAACGGGCCCGGGCGGCGAAGAACAACCGGCGCGCCCGGCTGTCGATGCGATCCTCGGCGGGCTCGCCGGCCGCGGCCAGCTCGTCGTCGGTGACACCGAGCAGGGGCCCGGCGAGCGGGTCGACGAGGATCAGCGGCCGGTCGGCGACCTGGTGGTAGGCGCGGGCGCGGGCGGTCGCGAGCGCGGTCCGGCTGGGTTCCTCGGCGTCCATGCCCCGAACCTACTCAGCGACCAGCGCCCGGCCCGGGTGAATCCGGCCACCTGTTCAGCGGGCGAACTTCGCGATGGCCTCCGGGGTGACGGGGGTGAAGAAGTTGACGAGGTTGCCGTCGGGGTCGCGCAACAGCAGCGCCCGGTTCCCCCAGGGCATCATGGTGGGTTCGGTGACGAACTCGGGCACGACGCCGGTGAGGTTCCGGTGCACCGCGTCCACGTCGGCGACCAGGAATTCGATGATGACGCTGCGGTTCTCGCCAGGCTGCGCCGAGCCGGGAGCGAACAGCGGGACGGTGCGGGTGCCGGCGATCGCGAGGGTCGCCGCGGGGGCGTTGATCTCGGCGAAATCCGCGGTGGCCCAGGTGGCCGCGATGCCGGTGGCGCGCTCGTAGAAGTCGGCGAGGCGGGCGACGTCGGCGGTGATGATGCGGATCGAGGCGAAGTCCACGGGTGCTCCTGTTCGTTCGGTGCTTGTCCGCCGCACGCTACGAGCGATACCGGGCGAAACCCGCCCGGTATCGGAGGGAGAATCTCGGGCGTGCCCCGACCCACCGCTCGCGTGCTGGCCCTGCTGGAACTGCTGCAATCGGGCGGCACCCGCCCCGTCGCCGAGCTCGCTGACCGGCTGGGGGTGGACGAGCGCACGGTGCGCCGCTACGTCGATCACCTGCTGGACCTGGAGGTGCCGGTGGAGTCGGTGCGCGGCCGCTACGGCGGCTACCGGCTCGCCACCGGGCACCGGCTGCCGCCGCTGATGCTCACCGACGAGGAGGCCCTGGCGGTGTTGCTCGGACTGGTCGCCGGGCGCCGGTCCGGGTTGGCCACGGCCACGGGCGCCTCCGGGGAGACGGCGGCGGCGAAGATCCGGCGGGTGCTGCCGCAGCGGCTGCGGGGCAGGCTCGATGCGGTGCTCGGCTCCCTCGCCTTCACCAGCGCGGCCGCGGATCCCCCGGTGCCGGAGGCGGCGGTGCTGTTGGCGATCGCCGATGCGGTGCGCCACCATCGGCCGGTGTCGATCCGCTACACCGCCGCCGACGGCAGGCGCAGCGACCGCACCCTGCACCCGTACGGGCTCGTCGCGCACTCGGGCCGCTGGTACGTGACCGGTGTTGATCCGGGAATCGGTGCGGACCGCAACTTCCGGCTGGACCGCATCTCGGCGGCGACGCCGCTGACCGGCTCGTTCGACCCGCCGGGCGAGGTGGACGCGGCGCAGCGGGTGCTGACCGGGCTGGCCACCGCCCCGCACCGGCACGAGGTGGTGCTGCTGGTGCAGGGCGAGACCGGGCGAGTCCGCGGCGGGCTGCCCGCGGGGCTCGCGGTCGTCTCGGAGGCCGTGGACGAGCCGGGGTGGTGCCGGGTGGAGTTGCGGGCGGAGCGGCTCGACTGGGTGCCGGGCGTGCTCGCCGCCCTGGACCTGCCCTTCGTCATCGAGCGTCCCGCCGAGCTGCGCGAGCACGTCGCGGCGCTCGCCGATCGCCTCGCGCGTTCGGCGCGCAGACGCCCTCCCGGAGCGGGTGGCGATCGGTAGGGGGCGTCGGCCGCTCAGCCCGGCCGGGCGAGGTCTCGGGCTGCGATGCGGGCGCCGTCGGTTGTGATCCGGCTTGCGAGGTGCCGGGCGCGTTCTGCACCGGTGAGCGCGGTGCGCAGCGCGGCGGCGAGTGAGTCCGCGGTGGGCGTGCCGGGGTGTGCGGCGCCGATGCCGAGCTCGGTGACGCGCCGGGCCCAGTAGTGCTGGTCGTAGACCTCCGGCAGCAGGACCTGCGGGATTCCGGCGCGGGCGGCCGCGGTGCTGGTGCCCGCGCCCCCGTGGTGCACGGCGGCGGCGACGTGCGGGAACAGGACCTGGTGGTCGAGATCGTCGACGACCAGGTGGTCCCCGGCCGGCGGGTCGAGCCCGGCCCAGCCGCGGGAGATGATCGCGCGGCGGCCGACTCGCCAGGCCGCCTCGACCGCGGCCTGGGCGAGATCGTCCGCGGCGGCAGGCCTGCTGCCGAGTCCGAAGTGGACCGGGGGATCACCGTTGTCGAGGAAGTCGACGACTTCGGGCGGCAGCGGGCGGTGTTCGGGCAGCAGCCACGCCCCGGTCTGGTGCACCTCGTCACCGGGCCACGGGCCGAGGATCGGGTCGGCGGCCAGCCACGGCCGATCCCCGAACACGTGGGCGCGCACGCCGCCGATCGGTGGGAGTCCGGCGGCGGCGCGGTGGGTGCGCAGCGGTTCGCCCCAGGTGGTGTCCCACCGGCGCTCGTCGGCGGCCCACAGCTGCGCGTTGCCGCCCGCGGGATGCTGCGGCCAGCCCGGCCACGGGGCGGGCGGGTGGTGCGGGGACGGCAGCGTCGCCGGGCAGTAGTGCACGTGGACGTAGCGGGTCCCGGCGAGTTCGGCGGCCGAGCGCACGCCGATCGCCAACGAACCGGTGCCCACCAGCACGTCCGCTCCGGCCGCGGCCGCGGGCAGCACGGTGAACTGGGCGGCGACGGTGTCCTCGGCGGCGCGGCGGCGACCGGCATCGGTGGTCAGGTCCCAGTCGGAGCCGCGCATCGGCGGCCCGAGCGCGAGCGGCGGCACTCCGAGGCGCTCGGCGTGGCCGCGGAAGTCCGGTGGCACGGCGACCTGCGCGCGGTGCCCGTGGTCGAGCAGGGCGTGCGCCAGCGCCGGCAGCGGCTGCACCTCGCCGCGCGTTCCCATGGTGGCCAGCAGTGCCCGCATCCGAACCCCCGGTCGTGTCGTGTGCGCAGGCTAGCTGCGGGGGCAGCGGCAGGGCGGGCCAGTCCGTCGATGCCGGTGCCGTTGTGCTCCTCGGTCGCGCAGTGGGCGGCGCACTCGGCGTCGGTCTTGCGGCCTGGCGGGGCGGTGGCCACGAAGAACACCGGCCGCTCGGCGATGGGGGCCCGCGATCGCTGGTCGAGGCGCGCGTAGCTGGTTCCCGTCCATCGAGTGTCACCGGCGGATCAACCGGCTCCCGGTTCGCGCACCGGAGCAGGTGCTCACCTGCGGGGGCAGCGGAGCAGTTCGCCGGGGTCGTCGGGGAGGCGTCGAGCCGGACGGCCCCGGTGCCGGGTCGGTGGCATCCCCGATGTTCCGGGCTGTCCGATGTCCGAGGGTGGTGGGCATGGGAGAAGCGGGTGTGCACGAGGTGCAGGTCCACGGGTGTGCCTCGACGCGGGAGGCCTTGGCGTGGCAGGAGCCGATCGCGCTGCTGCTGTGCCCGGAACCGGAGCACCGGGGGCCGTGCGAGGTGCCGTGGACGTGCACCGTGCGCGACACCGGCACCGGGGTGTGCCTGGTCGTCGCGATCATCGCCTCGGCCGAGGTCGCCGAGCGGGTCGCCGAGCGGGTCCGGGGGCTGACCGGGCGGGAGGTGGTGCTGCGGCGGGGTGCTGCGGCGGAGCACGAGGTGCTGGTCGAGCAGTACCGCGTCGAACGCGGGGGCCTGCCGGGCTGAGGCGCAGCGCCCGGTTCCCGGCGGTGACGATCCGCTGCGGATTCCGCTGACCGGTTTCCCGCGTTCCGGGAATAGATGTCGATCATGGAAGGTTGCCGAGCTCATGACGACTGACCTCATCGACGGCGCGGCCGTCCCGCTGCTCGATGCCGCTGCTCGGTCTCGACGAGGCGCCGTCCGGCCTGCCCTGAGGCCGCGGCCCGGTCATCGGGGAGTGGGGGGGGCGCGCCCGCTCGACGTCGCGCGGGCACCGCTGCGGGTTCAGCGGTCGGCGAGGACCTTGCCCGCGCCGCGGGCGGCGGCCTGCGCTTCGGCGTGCTGCTGCTCGGCGAGGTCGCGCAGGGCCTCCATCGCGGGGTTGCTCGCGGCGAGGGTCAGCTCGCGCTTGATGAAGGTGAGCTCGGCCTGCCAGACGTCGCCGAGGATGCGCTGCAGGTAAGGGCTGGAGTGGTCCCAGCCGTCGCGCGGGGTGCCGGGGCCGTAGCCGCCGCCGATGGTGGTGATCAGGACCGCGGGCTTGCCCGCCAGCAGCGGGTCGGTGGGTCCCGCGCCCGCGATGACCAGGTCGGCCCAGGTCTTGAAGTGCTGGGAGACGCCGAAGTTGTACATCGGCACGGCGAAGATGGCCGCGTCGGCGTGGCGGAGTTCGTCGGCCAGCGCTGCCGCCAGGCCGAGGGCTTCCCGCTGCTGCGGGGTGCGGTCGGCTTCGGGGGTGAATCCGGCGGTAGTGGCCGATGTCCACGCGTCGGCGGGCAGCGGCTCGGCGGCGAGGTGGCGCCGGGTGATCGTGGCGCCGGGGTGGGCCGCGGTCCATTCGGCTTCGGCGAGGTCGGCGAGCTCGGCGCTGGTGGAGGTGCCGGGCAGGATGCTGGCGTCCAGGCGGAAGAGGTTCATACGTGCGGCTCCTTGCGGTGGTGCGGTGCGTGACCCGTCGTCACACCCGGAAGATTAAACGGACCGTACCCCGCTTTTGTTCCGGGGTAGGTTCGCCGGTGTGGATGTCGTGCCCTTCGGGAAGCCGCGCGCGGAACGCGCCGACGCGGTGCGCAACCGCGAGCACCTGCTGGCGGTCGTGCGCGAGCTGATCGCGGAGCACGGCGTCGAGAAGGTGACCATGGACGGCCTGGCCGAGCGCGCGGGCCTGGGCAAGGGAACCGTGTTCCGGCGCTTCGGCAGCCGCGCGGGCATCTTCCGCGCCCTGTTGGAGGACGACGAGAGCCGGTTCCAGCAGCGGGTGCTGTCCGGGCCGCCGCCGCTGGGGCCCGGCGCGGGTCCCGCCGAGCGGCTCATCGCCTACGGCCGGGAACGCATCCCGTACCTGCTGCGCCACCACGCGTTCGCGCAGGCGGCCGCGGGTCCCGGACGGCCGGACGTCGGCTCCGGGATCAGCCTGACCCGGCTGCACGTCAGGATGCTGCTCGGCGAGGCGGGCGTGCCGGAGCCGGACGGCCTCGCCCTCCAGCTCTCGGCCGCGCTGGAGGGGCCGGTGCTGTTCTACCTGCGCCCGGACGCGGCCGAGCCCGCACCGGGAGCGGAGCTGAGCCTGGTCGAGAGCTGGCGGACGCTGGTCGAACGCGTCCTCACCGACGACGCGCGGGGCTGAGCGCCGGAGCCCGGTGAGCGCCTGCTCCGTCCGGCCGCGAAGCAGCCGACGTGGCCGCATGCGGCGAGCACGCTCTCCCGCGACGGCTCAGCGCGTGCAGCCCGCGCTCCTCACAGCAGGCTGAGCTGGGTCGCGCGGGCCTTGCGCGGGGCGGGTGCCTCGGCTCGGGTGACGGCGTCGCCGAGGCCGGTGAGGAACGGCGACGGGGTGCGGTCGCGGACTTGGCCGTGGCGGGTGCGCCGCGCGGCGCCGGTGAGCCACAGGTGGTCCTGGGCCCTGGTGACGCCGACGAAGAACAGGCGGCGTTCTTCGGCGATCTCCTCGGCGGTGGGTGCGGTGCCGGGCCAGCTCAGCGGCAGCAGCCCGTCCTCGCAGCCGACGAGGAACACCACCGGGAATTCGAGGCCTTTCGAGGCGTGCAGGGTCAGCAGGGAGATCGCTTCGGCGCGCGGGTCGAGGGCGTCGACCTCGGCGCCGAGCAGCACTTCGCGGCGGAACCGGGCGAGGTCGTCGCCGCAGCGGGCAGCGAGCGGGGTCAGCAGTTCGACCGCGCCGTGCACGTCGGCCTGGGTTTCGTCGGGGACGCTGAACACGACGGTGGTCGCGGCGGCGCGCAGCTTGTCCAGGGCGCTGCCGTCGCGGTCGGCGACGTGGGCGAGTTCGGCCAGCAGCAGGTCGACGCCGGCGCGGGCGGACAGCGGATCGTGGGAGCGCTTCTGCACGGGCAGCCCGGCGCGGGCGAACTCGTCGAGCAGCACGCGGGATTGGGCGTCGGTGCGGTAGAGCACGGCGATGTCGTCGAACCCGATGCCGCCGGGCCCGTCGCCGGTGACGCGGCCGCTGTCGAGGGAGAGGAACGAGGAGCCGCCGAGCAGGCCGTCGATGGCGCGGGCGACGAACGCTGCTTCGGCGCGTTCGTCGGCGGCGTCGTGGCGCACCACGCGGTGCGCCTCGCGAGGGGAGGCGGCGTGCAGGGTTCGGCCGGGCACGAGGGTGCCGGGGGCGATGGCGCGCACGGCGGTGTCGGTGATGTGGCGGCCGCTGCGGTAGTTGCGGGTCAGCGCGTGCACGGGCGCGGTGGGGTAGTCCTGTTCGAAGCGCAGGAAGAACCCGACGTCGGCGCCGCGGAACGAGTAGATGGCCTGGTCGGGGTCGCCGATGGCGGTCAGGTTCGCCTCCGGCGGTGCCAGGGCGCGCAGCAGCCGGTATTGGGTGTCGTCGACGTCCTGGTACTCGTCGACGGTGATCCACCGGTACCGGTCGCGGTAGGCCGCGGTCAGCTGCGGGTCTGCTTCGAGCAGCCGCACGGGTTCGGTGACGAGGTCGTCGAAGTCGACGAGGTCGAGTTCCCGCAGCCGCGCCCGGTAGCGGGCGACGGCCTCGGCGTGCGCTGGGTCGGCCGGTTCGGGGTCGGTGAGGCCGCGGGCGAGTGCGCGGGCCGCGGTCTCGTCGCCGGTGATCTCGGTGAGCACCTCGTGCTTGCGGGCGGTGTCGGCGACGCCGAAGGCGGCGGTGAGCCCGAGGCGGTCGTGGTGCTCGCGCAGGAAACCGAGCCCGAAGGAGTGGAAGGTGCCGACGCTGATGCCGTCGGCGTCCGGGCCGATCAGCGCGTGCAGCCGTTCGGTGAGTTCGTCGGCGGCGCGGCGGGTGAAGGTGATCGCGAGGCAGTCGCGGGCGGGCACGTCGCGTTCGAGGACGAGGTGCGCGAGGCGGTGGGTGACGGTGCGGGTCTTGCCGGTGCCGGGCCCGGCGACGATGAGCAGCGGCCCGGCGGGGACTCCGGCGGCGGCGCGCTGGTCGGGGTCGAGTCCGGCGAGGATGCCGTGCGCGGGCGCTTCCGGTGCGGTGGCGGGAGCCTCGGCCGGTTCCGGCCGGGGTCCGGGTTCGGCGGCGACGGGCTGCCGGGGCGCTTCGGGGGCGAACAGGTCGTCGTCGAACAGGCTGTAGGAGTCGCCGTTGCGCAGGCGGGCGAGTTCGGCGGGCTGGAACACGCGGATGGTGCCGTACTCCCCGTCGAACCCGGCGTCGCGCACGACTTCCCCGGCGCGCAGCCGTCCGATGGCTTCGGCGACGCGCGGGTCGCTGCGGTGCAGTTCGTCGAGCGGCACGTCGTCGAGGATGCCGAGTTCGGGCCCGTGGGCGGCGACGAGGTCGGACACGGCGCCGAAGACCTTCTTGCTCTTGGGCCCGACGCCGTGGATCTCGCCGACGATCTCCGGCAGCGGGATGAGGTTGCGGAACCCGGCGGCCCCGGCCGGGCGGACGCCGGCGGCGCGGTCGGCGAGGTCGTCGACGCGGTGCTGCGCCGACGGTGAGCGGTTTTCCGCATTCCGGGCAGCGTCCGGCGCGGGCTTTGGTGTCGGCGGGTTCGAGCCGCACCCCGCACTTGCGGTGCCCGTCGAGGTGGTACTTGCCCTCCTCGGGGAAGAACTCGACGGTGCCTGCGAACCCGTCGCGGGTTTCCAGCGCGCGTTTGATGGCGTGGTAGTCGAGGTCGGTGTCGAACACGGTGGCCTCGCGTCCCAGCATCGGCGGGGAGTGCGCGTCGGAGTGGCTGACCAGGGTGTAGCGGTCGAGCCCGGATACGCGCCAGTTCATCTCCGGGTCGCTGGACAGGCCGGTTTCGAGGGCGAAGACGTGCCCGGCGAGGTCCCGGTAGGCCTCGTCGACGGAGTCGAACCCGGCCTTGGAGCCCAGCACCGCGAACCACGGCGTCCAGATGTGGGCCGGCACCAGGTAACCGCCGGCTTCGAGGGTGATCTCCAGCAGGTCGCGGGAGTCGAGCCCGAGGATGGGCCGCCCGTCGGAGGCGAGGTTGCCGATCCGCCCGAGGCGGCGGGAGAACTCCTCCGCGGCGGCGAAGTCCGGCAGGTAGCACAGATGGTGGATCTTGCGGGTGTGCTCGCCGTACTTGTAGATGGTGGAGATCTCGCAGGAGAGCATGAACCGCACGTCGCCGCCGCAGTTCGCGGGCATCGCCGCGGTGATCTCCCGGTCCAGCTCGGGACGCAGCCGCAGCAACCCTGGTTCGGCGGGTTCGAGGACTTCGCGCAGGTGCGCGAACCAGGCGGGGTGGGTGAGGTCGCCGGTCCCGACCACGGCGATGCCCTTGCGCCGCGCCCACCACGTCAGGTGCTCGATGTCGCAGTCCTTGCTGCACGCGCGGGAGTACTTCGAGTGGATGTGCAGATCGGCGTGAAAGCGCACCCGGTGATCTTGCCAGTCCGCTCGCCGGTGTCCGGCCGGTGGGTTTCGCGAATGCCGCTCGCCGGGGTGGTGGGTCTCGGTAGGGTCGGCGGCGCTCGCCGGATCACTGGGGTGGCGGGTGCTCGTCCGCGTTCCCGGCCGGACCAGGCCGTGGCTGCGCGCCGTGCTCGTCGGAGGTCTCCTCGTGCTGCTGCTGACCGCTGATCTGGTCCTGACCGGCCCGGACGGGGACCGGATCCCCGACGGTGCGGTGCTGGTGGACGGGTCCACGATCGTCGCCGCCGGGCCGCGCGCCGAACTCGACCGGCACCCGGGCGCCGCAGGCGCGCAGCGCCGCGACTTCCCGGGCGCGACGATCCTGCCCGGCCTGATCAACGGGCATGCGCACCTGGTGTGGGACGCGAGCATGGCGATGCTGGCGCACTACTTCGACGCCGACGACGCGGAACTGCTGCTCGGGGTCGTGGGGCGGGCGCAGCGGGCGTTGCGGGCCGGGGTGACGACGTTGCGCGACCTGGGGGATCGCCGCGGGCTGGTGCTGCGGGTGCGGGACGCGATCGACCGGGGCGAGCTCACCGGCCCGCGCCTGCTGGGGTCCGCCGCGCCGTTGACGCCGCCGAAGGGGCATTGCTGGTTCTTCGGCGGCGAGGTCGACGGGATCGAGGCGATCCGCGCGCAGGTGCGGCACAACGCCGCCCTGGGTGCCGACGTCATCAAGGTGATGGCCTCCGGTGGCCAGATGACTCCGGATTCGCCGCCGACCTGGGCGGCCCAGTTCAGCCAGCAGGAGCTGCGGGTGGTGGTCGAGGAGGCCACGGCCGCGGGCCTGCCGGTGGCCGCGCACGCGCACGGCACCGGGTCGATCGCGGCCGCCGTCGCCGCCGGGGTGTCCACCATCGAGCACTGCTCGTGGCAGGGCGAGCAGAACTCGGGCCCGGACCTGCGCGACGAGGTGGCCCGGGAGATCAGCGCCCGCGGCATCGCGGTCTGCCACGCGTATCCGCCGGACTGGCGCGGGTTCGCCGAGTTCGTCGGCGAGCAGCGGTTCGCCGAGGCGGTGCAGCGGGTGCGCTGGATGGACGAGCGCGGGGTAGCGTTCCTGCCCGGCACGGATTCGGGCGTGCCGACCTCGGTGTTCGACGACTACGCCGGGGCGCTGTCGTACTACGTGGAGGCCGTGGGCTGGACGCCGGGCCGGGTGGTGGAGCTGGCCACCGCCGGTGCGGCCGCGGCCCTGGGCCTGGACCGCGTGGGCCGGGTCGCCGCCGGTTTCGACGCCGACCTGCTCGTCGTCGACGGCGACCCGAGCGCCGACGTGCACGCCCTGCGCCGCCAGCGCCTCGTCCTCACCCGAGGCGAACCGGCCACCCCGGCCTGACCGGCGCCCCACCGGCTCGCGGCGGGGCGCCGGGACGGGCTCAGCGGGCGAGCGCGGGTTCCGGGAGGGCGCGCAGGGCCTTCTTGTCGACCTTGCCGATCGGGGTGGTCGGCAGTTCGGGCATCAGCACCACGTCGTGCGGGGTGTAGGTCGTGCCGAGTTCGGCGGTGACCGCGGCGGGCACGGCGTCGAGGTCGATGTCCTCGCCGACGAGGAACAGCCGCACCCGTTCGCCCACGGCTTCGTCGGGGATGCCGACGGCCGCGGCGTGGCGCACGCCGGGCAGGCTGTGCAGGAAGTCCTCCAGCAGGCGGCTGTAGACGTTCCCGCCGGCCTCACCGGTGACGATGATGTCCTTGGCGCGGTCCACCAGGTACAGGTAGCCGTCGGCGTCGAGGTAGCCGATGTCGCCGGTGCGCAGCCACCCGTCGGCGTCGACGGCGACCGCGGTGCGCTCGGGGTCGTTCCAGTAGCCGAGCATCCGCATCGGGTTGAGCGAGCAGACCTCACCCGCTTCGCCCTGCGGCAGCACCTCGCCGTCCTCGCCGCGGATCTGCACCTGGGTGCCGGGGAAGGGGCGTCCGCAGCTGCGCCACAGCGGGGAGTCGTGGTCGGCGGGGTCGGGCAGCTCCTGCGGGGGCATGGTGACGATGCCCGCGCACTCGGTCTGCCCGTAGCCCTGGGCGATGATCGGCCCGAACATCTCCACGGCCTGCCGGAGCCGTTCGGGGGCGACCGGTGCCGCGCCGAGGGTGATCTGCCGCAGCGAGGGCAGCGCGCCCGGAGTGCAGTCCGGGTGGTCCAGCAGCTGGTACAGCATCGGCGGGACCAGCATCGTGGCGGTGATCTTCTCGTCGCGCAGGGTGGTGAAGGCGGCGTCGGCGTCCCATTCGGGCAGCACCAGCAGCGGTGAGCCGGTCATGAACGCATGCAGCATGGTCAGGTGCCCGCTGGTGTGGGTGAGCAGGGTGATGGCGAGGACGCGGTCGGCACCGGTCGAGCGCTCGGCGCGCATCATCTCGGCGATGGCCGCGATCGCGTCGTAGGGGTTCCTGCTGTGGGCGGCGAGCTTCGGCTTGCCGAGGGTGCCGCCGGTGTAGAAGACGGTGACCGCGTCGTCCGGGCCGGGTTCCGGTGCGGGTTCGGGGCGGTGCTCGGGCTGGTGCGCGGCGAGCGCCAGCAGGTCGGCGTCGGTGAAGGAGTCGGTGGCGGCGCCCAGGCTCAGCAGCGCGGGGCTGCTGGTGCAGCGTTCGGCGGCGCGCAGGGCCTGCTGCCCGTGCGCGGGGTCGACGACGACGATCCGCGCCCCGGACTGGTCGATGAGCCCGGCGAGCTCACCGGGGCCGGGTTCCGGTGGCAGCATCACCGCGCGGCAGCCGATCAGGTGCACCGCGAGCACCACCAGCGCCGATTCCGCGCGGTTGGTGAGGAACAGCCCGACGCCGTCGCCCGGGCCGAGCCCCTGCTCGCGCAGCGCGTGTCCGATCTGGAAGAGCAGTCGGCGGGACTGTCCGCGGGTGAACCGCACCGCGCCGTCGATGATCGCGTCGCGTTCCTCGTCCTGCTCCCACTGGGAGAGAATTCGCTCTAAGTACATACCTGGTGGGAACGTGGCATTGGAAATCACCGGGGTATGCAATCACGCGGTAACACGCCGTCCGCCGGAACCCTGCGCCATGCCCAGAAACAAACCATTCGTCCTATTCGGCCGGTCCACCGATCCGCGAAGGACGGCAGCGGACCGAGGCGAACCCACCGAACCCCGCGAGCAGCCCGGGCGAGCCGGTCCTGAGCTTCGAACCACCGGCACGTTGCACACCCCGCACGACGATCGAGCTTTGGTGTGGTCCTCCGAAAACGCCGATGCCGAAAACGCCGATGCCGGTGCTGGCGCGGGCTGAGCCACCCGCCGCGTCGGCCCCGCCAAGCACCACGTGCGATGACGGGATGTCCGGTCGCGCGCCGGGCGAGGAGGATACGACTTGGACCTGGCCCGGAACATCCACGTGGAGGCGGGGCATGAGTACATCCTGTGAGCCGGGGGACCTCACCTGGCGCAAGAGCAGCCGCAGCGTCACCGAGGAGTGCGTGGAGATCGCGGCAGTGGCCGACGACGTCGCCGTGCGGGATTCGAAAGATCCGTCCGGTCCGGTGCTGCTCGTGTCCCGTGCGGCGTTCCGCCGGTTCACCGAGACAATCCGCTGACCAGGCCGAGCACAGTCCCCCGAGCCGATCACGCCGCGTGCGAGACCATCCACCCGGCTGGAGCTAGCGGCGCTCGGCCCCGCCCGGTTTCACTGGTGGGCGAGTCACCCGGACCGATCCAGGCGGAGGCGGACATGACCACCAGTGCTGATCTCGGAACCGTCACCTGGCGCAAGAGCAGCCGCAGCACGGTGCAGGAGTGCGTCGAGATCGCGGCGCTGCCCGCGCGGGTCGCGGTCCGCGACTCGAAGAGCCCCGACGGCGCGGTCCTGCTGTTCAGCCGCCGCGCCTTCCGCCAGTTCCTCCAAGACCTCCGCGTCCGCGACGAGGACACCCTCGCCTGAGCGGGCACTACTGCCGCTCCACGCCGTTCGCGGCCCCAGCTCGCCCGCCCACTCGGTTCCATTGCTCCGTTCAGGCGTTTCGGCAGCATCGGTCGCAATGGGTGTCCACCCGATTCCACTCTGTGGCAATCTGGCCTTCGTTGATCAACAACGTCTGGTTGGGGCGGATGAGCGGAGCAGGTGCCGGCGAGGGCGCGGCCGCGTCCAACGACGTCTCGGGTTCGGTGTCGGGGCACGTCGTGCAAGCAGGGCAGATCCACGGCGACGTGCACTTCCACCAACCTCATGCCCCGGCGCGCAGCATTCCCCGTCAACTTCCGCCTCGGTTGCGGCATTTCGTGGACCGGGGCGTCGAACAAGACGCTCTGACCACGTTGCTCAACGGTGGTTCGGCTGCTGGGCTGGTGCTGCTGTCGATGATCGACGGTGTTGCGGGGGTCGGGAAGTCGAGCCTGGTGGTGCACTGGGCGCATCACGTCCGCAACCGATTTCCCGATGGGGAGTTGTACGTGAACCTCCGCGGGTTCGATCCTGCGGCGGAACCGATGCCCACTGCCGACGCCCTGCGCGATTTCCTGCTGGCGTTGGACGTTGCGCACGACATGATCCCGGTGGATCCCGGGAATCGGGCTTCCATGTTGCGCAGCTTGCTGCACGGGCGCCGGATGCTGCTCGTGCTGGACAACGCGCGTTCGACCGCACAGGTGCGTCCGCTGCTTCCGGGCTGCGACGGATGCCTGGTATTGGTGACGAGCCGCAATCGGCTGGACGATCTCGTCATGAGCGAAGGAGCCTCCCGCATCAGCTTGGAAGTCCTACCCCACGACCAAGCGAGGGATCTGCTGGCCGGTCACCTCGGTGCGGATCGCGTGTCGTCGGAGTCAGCCGCGGTCGACGCGCTGATCACGTGCTGCGCCGGGTTACCGCTCGCGCTGAGCATGGTCGCTTTCAGAGCGGTGCAGATGCCGGGCGTGCCGTTGGCCGAGCTGGTCGAAGAAGTCGGTGACGAGCAAGAACGCCTCAACGCCCTGGACATCGGCGGGGAGACCGGTGTGCGAGCAGTGTTCTCGTGGTCCTACCGGTCGCTGCCGCAGGAAGCGGCACGGCTGTTCAGGCTGTTCGGGCTGCTGCGCGGGCCGCACGTGGAGCTGGACGCGGTTGCGGCCCTCGCCGGGTTGCAGCGGACCGCGGCACGCCGGGTGCTGCGCGACCTGGTGCAGGCCCACCTCGTCGAGCAGCGCGGCTCCGACCGTTACGAGATGCACGATCTGCTGCGGTCCTACGCCGCCGAGTGCGCGGCCCGTGACGAGGACGCGGCCGAGCGGATCACGGCGCTGCGCCGGCTCGTGGACCACTACCTGCGAACGAGCCGCGGTGTCGAGCGCAGCCTGACCAGCCACTCGCGGTTGTTCGTGCCGGAACCACCGGATTCCGAGATCCGTGCCAAGGAATTCGACACCAGCGACGCGGGCATCGAATGGTGGGACGCGGAACGCGCGAACCTGGTGGCGGTCGTCGAACAGGCCGCCGCTGAAGGGCTGCACGAACACGCGTGGCAGTTGCCCTACTCGTTGATGTACTACTTCAACCTCCGCCGCCACACCGATGATTGGTCGCGCAGCTTCAACATCGCGGTGCGATCAGCTCGCGAGCTGGGGGACCGGCGGGCCGAGGGGCATCTGTTGGAGGACTTGGCCGGGCTGCACTACTCGTTGCAGCAGTACGAAGAGGCGATCGAGAAGCGAGCGGCGGCACTGTCGTTGCTGGACGACACCGAGCCCTTCTACGGGATGATGCTGATAAGCCATGCGTACGCGCACCTGCGCCTCGGTGACTTCGATTCGGCGGAGGAACCGCTTCACCAGGGGTTCCGCCTCCGGGTGGCCGCTGGTGACGCGAACGGCATGGGCTATGCCCGAGCGGGTTTCGGTCTCCTGCACAGCGGGCGCGGCGACATCGACGAGGCCCTCACCGCGTTCGACGAAGCGGTGGCGCTGTACCGGCGGGTCGGCGAGCAATGGGGTGAGGGATTCGTGCTGAACAACCGGGGCGATGCCTGCCTGGCTGCAGGTCGGTTCGCGGAGGCCGCCGCCACCTTCCGGAGAGCAGCTGAGCACCGCCGTGCCATCGGACACCGGTACGGGGCGGCGACGAGCTTGCGCGGACTCGGCACCGCGCTCTCCGCGGCCGGTGATGTCGACGGCGCTCGGAACGCGTGGCAGGAAGCCTTGCAGGAGTTCGAAGGATGCGGAGCCGCAGAGGCCGAAGCGGTGCGCGCAGATCTCGAGCAGCTCTGACCGCAAGACGCTGATCGCCCGGCGGTGACCGCCCCGTTCGTCCGAGCGACCCGGACGAACGGGCCGGTCGCTCAGGTCGTCGGGGTGCGGCGGGTTTCGCGGAGGGCGAGGAGGCCGCCGACGGCGGGGATCAGGGCCAGGAGCCTGGCCCGGGTCGGTGCCGGGCCGGCCCAGGTGGCGGCGATGGTCAGCAGGTAGGCGCAGCCGTGGATCGGGCCGGTGGCCGAGGCGACCGGCCCCCAGTGCACGGTGGCGAGGTTGACCAGCAGCACCAGCAGCGAGGCCGCTTCGACGATCGCGGCCGCGCGCAGCAGGCGGAGTTCTCCGCGCATCCCGCTCACGCCCCCGTCGTCGAACCAGGCCGGATGATCATGAGCACGACCACGACGGCCCACAGCAGGTTGAACACCCCGGTGCTCATGCCCAGCCGCGCCGGCAGCCGCGCGGCGTCCACGGCTTCGGCATCACCCGCCAGCTCCAGGGCACGGCGCTGCGCGGGCAGGATCGCCGCGGCCAGCAGTGCGGCGGCCCCGGCGGTCAGCACGATCGAGGTGATCAGCCACGCGTCACCGAGCACCCCCAGCTGCGACGCCGTCGCCAACCCGAACACCGGCACCACGATGCCCAGCAGCGCGTACACCCGGCACAGCCGGTGCAGGGCGCGCAGCACCGCGGGCGCGTTCGGATCGGTGGCGGCGGCGCGCAGGTAGCGGGGGAACGCGCTGCCCGCGACGGCGACCGGGCCGATGGCCAGGACCGCCGCGAGCACGTGCACGCTGAGCAGTAACTTCGTCACTGGGGGCTCTTCCTCTCCGAGGGGTCGGAGGGAAAGCTAGTCGGCCCCCGGCACGCCCGGCAGTGGCGTGATCGACAACAACCACCGGGTTCTCGCCAGCCCGGGCGAGCGCGCGTGCTCAACCACGACGAGCCCCGCAGGGCCACCGCGGTCGAGTCAGCCCCGGGTGATCCGCAGCAGGCGGTAATCCCCCCGATGCCCCGCTTCCATCTCGACCCCGTCGGAGTCCGCGCCGAACCCGATCCGCTGCTCCACCGCCCCGGAAGCGGCGATGGCCTCGACCGCGACCGCCAGCGGCCGGTAGGCCGGATCCTGCTGCCCAGCGGCGTTGATCTGACCGATCCGCTCCTGCAAGTGGGCTGCGTAAGTGCTCTCGGGCTCGTTGTCGGTGAGCACGAACGCGCGGCTGCCCGCGCCGAGCACGTGGTCCAAGGCCGCGGCGAGATCCGAACCCGCCGCTGCCATCGTCCACGGCCCGGGATGCGGGACGAACACGTCCGTCCTGGGCACGTGGTCACCGAACGAGGTGATCGAGTCCGCGTGCAGCATCACGGCGCCCTCGGGAACCAGCTGATCGTTCAGCACGCGCCGGATCGCGCTCTGGTTCATCTCCGGGTCGTAGGCGAACACGTTGCTCCGCTTGCTCGCCAATTCGGCCAGGAAACGCCCCTCGCGAGGATGCGGTCCGCTGACCGCGCCCGTCACGGTGCTGCGCAACAGGTCCTGCAGCACGAAGTAGTCGTCCGAGGCGACCTTCGCCGCGAGACCCTCCCGCTGGGCGGAGGTCAGGTCATGGAACTCCGGACGGGCCGTGATCTGCTCCAACGTCACATCCACGGGCTCCTCGGTGTCCGCGTAATCGATGACGGCACGCTGCACCGCCCTCCCACCACGGCCGGACGGGCGGTCGCCGAGCAGCCGGGCGACCGCGGCGTTGCCCACCACCCGCTGCAACGCCGCGACACCGTGCGGCACCCGCCCACCCGAGGCGCAGACCGCATCGTTCTCGACCTCCCGGCCGAGCCCGTGCCCCAGCCGAGCCCGTGCCGCGGCCGACGGCTGATCGCGCGTACGACGCATCGAGTCCTCCCTGGACGGACGTGATCGGGATGCACCCCACCGTCGCCGCCCCCGGTGGCGCCGGGAAAGGGACGAACGGGCACCACCAGGGGCAGTTCCCCGGTGCACGACCGGACCGGGCACCGGGGAACCGCTCAGCGCAACCGGCGGACCTTGACGGTGGAATCGATGCGGGTGATCTCGGTGCCGTCCGGTGCGGCCTGGACGCGTTCGTGCTCGGCGCAGACCTGCACCTCCCACCGCCCGTCGGCGAGCCGCAAGGAATCCACGACCTCCTGCGGGGTGGGGAAGTGCACCTCCGGATGCGGATTCCCCTCCCACTCCGGCCACCCGCAGTGCCCTTCGACGAGCAAGGTCCCACCGGGGGCGACGGCCTCGGCCGCGCGGCGCAGCACCCGCTCCCGGGGCAGCTCACCCCACGAGTGCAGGAACTGCGCCGAGACCAGGTCGAACTCGCCCGCCGGGAAGTCCACGGCCAAGTCCACCTCCCGCCAGTCGATGCGCCCGTCCAGACCCGCTTCGGCGGAACGGGCGCGGGCACGCCCGAGGACGACGGGGGACAGGTCCACCGCAGTGACCTGCCAACCCCGGCCGGCGAACCACAGCGCGTCCCCGCCCTCCCCGCAGCCCAGGTCGAGCACCCGGCCCGGCGGCAGGTCCGCGACCTGCTCGACCAAGGCGGTATTGGCCTCGCCGCTCCAGTAGTGCTCGGCCCCGCTGTACATCTCGTCCCACAGCCGCACTTCCGCGGTGCGATCGCTCATCAGGTGCTCCTCACGTGGTCGTCGTCGTTCACAGCCCGTGGCGCCGCTCGCCCGCGACGAGATCGGCGACCTCGCGCTCCCGCACGACGAACGGATCGTCGCGGGCCCGGCGGATGTCGGCTTCGACGAGATCCGAGTTGACCTGGGCGGCGACGTTCGCGCCCGCGGCGGCGGCGCCGATGACGTTGCCGGTCAAGTCCGTGACGTTGCCCGCCGCCCACACCCCCGGCACCGCGGTCGCACCGGTGGCGTCCACGGGCAGGCGAGTACCGACCAGCACGTCGCCGCGGCGCACCGGTTCGGTGCGCAACCCCAGATCGGCCAGGGCGCCGAGACGAGCGGTGAACAGCGGCGCCACCACCAACGCATCGCAGGCCAGCAGCCGCCCGCCGACCTCGACACCGGTGAACCGGTCCTCCTCCACCCGCACGCCCTCCACCGGGCCGGGCACGACGGTGATACCGCGGGCGTCGAGGTTCGCGCGGTCCTCGGCGCCGAGCTCACCGAGGGCGTGGCGCAACAACGTGACCCGCGAGCTCCACTGCCGCCACAGCAGCGCCTGGTGCAGCGCCATCGGGCCGGTCCCGAGCACGGCGATGTGCCGGTCGCGGACCTCCCAGCCGTGGCAGTAGGGGCAGTGCAGCACCTCCCGGCCCCACCGCTGCGCCAGCCCCGGCACCGGCGGCAGCTCGTCGACCAAGCCGGTGGCGACCACCAACCGCGCCGCGACGACCGCGGCACCACCGGCGAGGGTGAGCCGGAACCCACCGCCCGGTGCCCGCTCGGCGGCGACGACCTCACCGGTGCTGAACTCGGCGCCGTAGCGCTCCGCTTCGGCACGCCCGGCCGCCACCAGCTCACCCGGCGGGGTGCCCTCGCGGCCCAAGTAGTTGTGCACGCCCTCGGCAGGGGCGTTGCGCGGCTCGCCGGCATCGACGACCAGCACGCTGCGCCGGGCCCGCGCGCAGCTCAACGCCGCACTCGTGCCCGCCGCACCGCCACCGACCACGACGATCTCGTAAGAGCGATCCTGCAGATCCATGGGAAATCCCTCCTCTGCAGCCGATGCTCCACACCCCACGCCGATCCCGCGAAGAAAATTGCCACACCGGCAAAGAACGACGCGCACCCGCTACGACCGCACCACCCACCACCCGCACCCGCGCACCCCGCGACGCCGCGTTGCCGGAGCCCACACCCTCGGAAACACTCACCCCCATGCCCCTGACCGGTGACTACCTACCCAGCCCCACCCGGTGGGTCCGCGACCAGGTCGCCGTCGTCGAATCCTCCGGCGGCACCGAAGGCACCGTCCTGCACGGCGCACCGATCATCATCATCACCACCCGCGGCCGCACGACCGGAGCGCTGCGCAAAATACCGGTCATGCGCGTCGAACACGACGGCCGCTACCTCGCCGTCGCCTCCTACGGC
>NZ_JAIUKC010000176.1:0-21914 GCF_020177435.1 Saccharopolyspora sp. 7B
GGCTCGTCCCGGCGGGAGCCGGAACGGGCGGCAGGGCCCGCCGGGGAGGGCGGGGAGGACCGGGCCGGGGCGAACCCGGACCAGGACTAAGGAGCGCGGTGGCCGTGAACGGTTCGCGGGAGGGAGGGACCGCCGTGGCGGAGGACGACGTGCCGGAGGGCACCGGCGGGGGTTCCGCCCGGGACCGGCACGTGCCGGTCGCGCTGGACCGGACGCTGGAACTGCTGGCGCGCGCGCTGCCGGGCGGCCCGGCGGACGTGGTGGACGAGGTCGTCGGGATGGGCGGTCACGCCGAGGCGCTGCTGAGCGCGCACCCCGAACTCACCCTCGTCGGGCTCGACCGGGACCCGCAGGCGCTGCGGCTCGCGGGGGAGCGGCTCGCCGCCCACCGGGACCGGCTGCACCTCGTGCACGCCGTCTACGACGAGTGGGCCGATGTCCTCGACGACCTCGGGCTGCCCGCGGTGGACGGGGCGCTGTTCGACCTCGGCGTGTCCTCGTTGCAGCTCGACGAGGCCGACCGCGGGTTCGCGTACGCGCAGGACGCGCCGCTGGACATGCGGATGGACCCGGGCGCCGAGCGCACCGCCGCCGACGTGCTCAACACCTACCCGCCCGGCGAGCTGGCGCGGATCCTGCGCCAGTACGGCGAGGAGCGGTTCGCCTCGAAGATCGCGGGCGCGATCGCGCGGGAACGGGCCAAGGAACCCTTCGCGAACAGCGACCGCCTGGTCCAGCTGCTCTACGACACCGTTCCCGCGGCCAGCCGCCGCACCGGCGGGCATCCCGCCAAGCGCACCTTCCAGGCGCTGCGCATCGAGGTCAACGCCGAACTGGACGTGCTCGGCCGGGCGCTGCCCGCGGCGCTCGACTCGCTCGCGCCCGGCGGGCGGATCGTCGTGCTCGCCTACCACTCGCTGGAGGACCGCATCGTCAAGCGCGGGCTGGCCGAGCGCGCCACCTCCCGCACCCCGGTCGACCTGCCGGTGGAACTGCCCGGGCACGGACCCGAACTGCGGCTGCTCACCCGCGGCGCCGAACTCGCCGGTGAACAGGAACGCGCGGACAACCCGCGGGCCGCCTCGGTGCGGCTGCGCGCCGCCGAACGGATCAAGGAGTCGGCATGACGGCACCCGCACGCGCCAAGACCTCGGCCTCGCGCACCGGCTCCGCCGCGAAGAAGAAGGAGCCGGCGAAGCGGAAGGCGGCCTCGACCACCGCGACGGCGCCGCAGACCAAGACGCAGAAGAAGACCCCGGCGAAGGCGCGCGGCCGGTCCGCCGCCGCCGAACGCGCCTACGCGCGCCGCGAGGAGCGCCGGGACCGCACCTCCCGGGAGCCCGCGGAGCGCAGGCCGCGCCGCCAGCGCCAAGCCGCCGAGCAGCGCCAGCCGCGGCAATGGCGGCTCGCCGCGGTGCGTCCGCGCGCCCGCCAGCTGCAGGCGAAGGTCGCGACCTCGCGGGTCCCGCTCGTGGTGGCCGTGATGGCGGTGCTCGGCGTCGGGCTGGTGGCGACGCTGTCGCTGTCGATCGCCGCCGTCGGCGGCTCGTACCAGCTGCAGCAGGTCGAGCAAGAGGTCACCGCGCTCAACGAGCACCGGGAGCAGCTGCTGCGCGAGGTCAGCAACATCGACTCGACGCCCGCGCTGCAGCGCAAGGCCACCGAGCTCGGCATGGTGCCGCCGCCCGGGCCGCCCGCGCACCTGGTGGTGAACCCGGACGGCACCATCCGCGTCGTCGGTGAACCGCAGCAGGCCAGCGCCCCACCCGCGCCCCCGGCACCGAAGCCGCCGGCGCCCGCGGACGCCCAGCAGCCTCCCGCGGCACCGAACCCGCCCGTCGAGCAGGGCGCGCCGCAGCCGGACCCGGCGCAGCGGCAGGCAGCGACGATCCCGGCGGTGGAGGGCGACTGATGGTCCGCAGGGGGACGCGGGCCGCGGGGGGAAAGCGGACCGCGCGCACCGACGTGGCCGGTAGCGGCAGGCGGCTGCGCATCGGCCGGTTGTTACTGGTGATCGCGCTGGTGCTCACCGGCACCAAGCTGATCCTGGTGCAGGGTTTCGACGCGCAGCAGCTGTCCGCGGCCGCGGCCCGGCAGCGCACCACCAGCGACTCGATCCCCGCCGAACGCGGCTCGTTCACCGACCGCAGCGGGAACGTGCTCGCGTTCAGCAGCGAAGCGCGCCAGCTCTACGCCACGCCGCGGCGGCTCGCCGAGGAGCAGGACAAGGCGCACGCCGAGGACCCGAGCGAACCCACCTCCGACCAGTACAAGCGGGAGATCGCCCGGTTCATCACGCAGACCCTCGGCGACCGGGTCCGCGAGCAGGACGTGCTCGCCGCGCTGTTCGCCGACACGACCTACACCACCATCGGGCCGCTGATCGAACCCGCGCTCGCCCGCACGATCACCGAGAAGTACTCGCAGATCGGCCAGGAGTACCGCGCCACCCGCGAATACCCGGCGGGGGAGAACGGGGCGAACGTGCTCGGCGGCGCCCGGTGGAGCCAGGACGCGCGCAAGATCCAAGGCCGGCTCGGGCTGGAGAGCTCGCTGGACAAGCTGCTCGCCGGCACCGACGGCAAGAAGGTCTCGGACACGGCGATGGGCAGCGACCTGGTCATCCCCGGTACCGAGCGGGAGCTGGAACCGGCCATCCCCGGGTCCGACGTGGAACTCACGCTCGACTCCGACCTGCAGTACATGGTGCAGAACAAGCTGTCCGACTACGCGGGCAAGACCGGGGCGCGCAGCGCCAGCGCCGCCGTGCTCGACGCGCACACCGGTGAGGTGTACGCGCTCGCCAACGACGAGTCCTTCGACCCCAACGCGCCCGCGTGGGGCCCGGACGGGCTCGGCAACCCGGCGGTGACCAACCCGTTCGAACCCGGCTCGGTGAACAAGGTGATCACCGCGGCCGGTGCCATCGAGGACGGGCTGGTGCGCCCCGAGACCGTGCTGCAGGTGCCCGGCAAGATCAAGGTCGCGGACCGGACCGTCGGCGACGCGTGGGCGCACGGCACGATCCCGCTCACCTTCACCGGCGTGCTCGGCAAGTCGTCCAACGTGGGCACCCTGATGACCGCGCAGCGGCTCGGCGAAGACCGGTTCAACGACCTGGTGCACAAGTTCGGGCTCGGGGAGACCACCGGCATCGGGCTGCCCGGGGAGAGCGCCGGGTTCGTGCCCGCCAGGGAGGACTGGTCCGGCAGCACCTTCGCGAACCTGCCCATCGGACAGGGCCTGTCGATGACGGTGCTGCAGATGGCCGGGATGTACCAGGCCATCGCCAACGACGGCGTGCGGGTGCCGCCGCGGGTGATCGCCGCCCAGACCGGTCCGGACGGAGTCCGGGTGCCGCGGCCCCGGCCGGAGGGGGTCCGGGTCGTCAGCCCGGAGACCGCGCGCACCGTGCGGGACATGATGCGCGCCGTCGTGCAGGACGCGCCGCAGCAGCAGGGCACCGGCAAGGCCGCCGCGCTCGACGGCTACCAGATCTCCGGCAAGACCGGCACCGCGCAGCAGATCGACCCCGACTGCAAGTGCTACAGCAACGACACCTACTGGATCACCTTCACCGGGATCGTCCCCTCGGACAACCCGCGGTTCGTGGTGGCGCTGATGCTGGACGCGCCGGGCGGTGGGGCCTCCGCGGCGCCGCTGTTCCACGACGTCGCCGCCTACCTGACGCAGCGGTACAAGATCCCGCTGTCGCCGGCTCCGGCGCCGGTGCAGACCCTGCAGGTCCGGTGACGTCCGGCCGTTCCGCTGCTGCGGCCCGGCCCGGCGCCCGCTCTCCCCGGGGACCGCTCACTCGGCCCGGATGTGCGCGGTCTGCACCAGCTGCGGGCCGCCCCGCGACGCCCGGCTGACCAGGGTGCCTCGGCCGGGCGGCAACCGGGTCGCGGCGACCCGGCCGATCAGCTCGCCCTCGGCCTCGTCGGCGCTGAGCAGCAGTCCCGGCGCGGCGGCCGCGCGCAACGCCACCAGCAGCGGGTCGTCCCAGTCCTCGCGGGCCCCGCTCGCCTCGCGGGCCAGCACCAGGTGCAGCCCCAGCTCGGCGGACTGCGCGACGAACTCGGCCAGCGGTGCCAGCGGGTTCTCGTCCGGCGCGGACAGCAGCTCGTAGTCGTCGACCACGACGAACAGCTCCGGTCCCGACCACCAGGACCGGTCGCGCAGCTGCTCCCGGGTCAGGTCCGGGCCGGGGCGGCGCGCGCGCAACGTCGTCACCAGCTCCCGCACCGCCGCCCGCACCTGGTCGACGTTGACCGCGTGCTCCGCCAAGTGCTCGGTGCGCAGGAAGCCGAGCAGTGCGCGCCGCAGGTCCACCAGGACCACCGCCGCCTCCTGCGCGGAGTAGCGGGTGGTGATGCCGCGCAGCACCGTCCGCAGCAGCGAGGTGCGGCCCGAGCCGAGCTCGCCGAACGCGTAGAAGTGCGGCTCCGCCCGGAAATCCAGGTAGACGGGGTCCATGCCCTCCTCGTTCACGCCGATCGGCACCAGCGACGGGCGCGGCTGCTGCTCCGGCGCGGGCAGCCGGTCGTACTGCAGCACCAGCGGCAGCAGCCGCACCCGCGGCGCGCGCACGCCCGGCCAGGTGTCGCGCGTCCGGGCGCGCAGCGCGGCGACCGCGGCCGCGGAGCCCTCGCCCACCGGGTGCGGCAGCGCGGTGAACATGTGCAGCTTCGACGGGTGCAGCCCGCGGCCGGGCAGGTCCGCGGGCACCCGGGCCGCGGCCTCCGGGGAGACCTCCGACTCCGCCGGATCGGCCAGCCGCAGCTCCAGCCGGGTGCCCAGCAGGTCCTTGAGCGCCGGGCGGATCTCCGACCAGCGGTCCGCGGTGACCACCACGTGCAGGCCGAACTCCCAGCCCTGCGAGGCCAGGTTCACCACGTCCCGGTCCGCGCCGTCGAACTCGCCCTGCAGCGCGGGCCACCCGTCGATGATCAGGAACACGTCGCCGTACTGGTCGTCGTCCGCGGCCCCGTCGTCGCGGCACCGCGCCCGGTAGCCGGCCATCGAATCGATGCCGTGCTCGATGAACCGCGCCTCCCGCCAGGCCAGCAGCGAGCGCAGCTGGGCGATGGTGCGGCGCAGCACGTCCGGATCGCGCGGCCCCGACACGGCGCCCACGTGTGGCAGTTCGCGCAGGTCGTGCAGCCCGCCGCCGCCCAGGTCTAGGCAGTAGAACTGCACCTCCTGCGGGGAGTGGGTCAACGCCAGCGACAGCAGCAGCGTGCGGACCGCGACGGACTTCCCGGAGCCGGGCGCGCCGACGATCGCCACGTGCCCCGAACCGCCGGACAGGTCGACCCGCACCGTCCGCTGCTGGTGCTCGAACGGCAGGTCCAGCGTGCCGATCGGGGCGTGCAGCCGCCGCCCGCGCAGCCGCTCCGCGGGCGGCGGCAGCAGCTGCTCCAGCGCGGGCGGCCTGCGCAGCGGCGGCACCCAGATCCGCCGGGCCGCCGGACCGGTTCCGCGCATCCGCCGCACCGCGTACTGCAGCTCGCTCGGCGCGTCCGGGCGCCGATCGCCGTGCACCGGGTCCGAGACGTGCGCGGTGCGGAACCGGACCAGGCCGGTGGGGTGGCGCAGGTAGCCGTGCCCGCCGCCCGCGGGCAGCTCGGCGGCGTCCGGGGAGCCGATCGCGGCGCTCGACTCGGCGACGCTGCCGGTGCGCAGCGCGATCCGGTAGGTGAGGTCGTCCGCCAGGCCGCGCAACCCCGGTTCGGTCGCGCTCTCCCCGGCCAGCAGCAGCTGCACCTGCAACGACCGGCCCACCCGGACGATGGTCTGGAACAGCTCGGCGAGCTCCGGACGCACCCGCAGCAGCTCGGTGAACCCGTCGACCACCACGAACAGCATCGGCAGCGGCGGCAGCGCCTGCTTCAAGCGCAGTTCGCGGTACTCCCACACGGTGCGCGTGCGGACCTCGTTGAGCCGGGTCTGCCGGTGGTGGATCTCCCCGGACAGCGCGTCGTGCAACCGGTCCACCAGTTCCGGGTCCCCGGCCAGGTCGGTGATCAGCGCCGAGACGTGCGGGGCGTCCTGGAAGTCGGCGAACGCGGTGCCGCCGACGGCTTCGACGAGCACCACGTTGAGCTCCTCGGGGGAGTGCGTGGCCAGCAGCGACAGCACCGCGGTCCGCAGCAGCTCCGACCGGCCCGAGCCGGGGGCGCCCACGCACAGCCCGTGCGGGCCCGCGCCGCCCAGCGCCGTCTCCTTCAGGTCCAGGACCGCCGTGCCGTCCTCCCCGCTGCCGAGCACCGCCCGGTAGCGCCGCGACACCGGGCCGGGCTGCCAGTCCACCGCGGGGTCGAACGCGGTGACGTCCGCCCGGGCCAGCAGCGGGAACAGCCCGGGCGGTGTGCCGGGCCGGGCCGGGGCGGGCGGCGGTGCGGGCGGTCGGTCGGTTCCGGTGGAGATCGAGGCGACCAGTTCGGTGATGTCCTCGTCCGCCACGTCGTCGAGCTTCGGCTGCGCCACCTGGAACGCGCGGCCCGCGTGCAGCGCCCACCCGGTGGCGGGCAGGCTCGCGGACAGCTCGGGATCCAGCAGCGACTCGGACGGTTCCGCCAGGGACAGCTCGACCCGGCCCGGCACGAGCTCCAGCAGCTGCTCCGGCAGCTCGGACCAGCGGCGGGCGGTGACCAGCACGTGCACGCCGAACTTCAGGCCCTCGGCGATCCGCACGACCGCCTCGGCCAGTCCCGGCACCCACCCGGCGAACCAGGACCAGCCGTCGATGAACAGGAAGGTCTCGGAGTGGTCGGCGTCGGGCAGCGCGTCCGGCCGCTCCCGGCGCAACCTGCGGTACCGGTCGATGGTGCCGATGCCGTTGGCGAACAGCTTGCGGCGCTCCTCGATCCGCGCCTCCACCTGGGCGAGCAGCTCCGCGACCGACTCCTCGGTGTGGTCGGCGGCGGACACCTGCGGGAGCGCCGCGATCCCGCCGTCCGCGTCCAGGCACTGGAACTGCAGCTGGTCGGCGCCGAAGGTCGCGGTGAGCCCGAGGACCAGGGTGTGCAGCAGCGTCGACTTGCCGGACTGGATCCGCCCCACCACGGCCACGTGCCCGCTGCCGCCGAACAGGTCCAGCCCCACCACCCGGCCGGGGCCGCGGTTGACCTCGTGGGCGCGCCCGAGGGGCACCGGCATCGTCGGGGGGCCGTCCTCCGCGCGTTCGTCGAGGAGTTCGCCGATCCGCAGCGGCGTCCGGCCGGGCAGCAGGAACCGGGCGCCGCGGACCCGGGAGAACATCATGTCGCCGTGCTGGGTGCCGCTGCGGGTCGGGGTCTGCCTGCCGTCCTTGGTGACCTCCTGGTGCACGAACTGGTAGAGCTCGTTGAAGGTCATGACGCCGTCGCCGTCCACGTCCGGGGCGCCGGAGGTGATCGCCTCGATGATCGCCGCGGTGAAGCGCGAACCGGGCCGCACGTCCGCGGCCGGCCTGCGCTCGTAGGAGTACTCGATCTCGTTGGTGGCGGTCATGGTGAACCGGCCGCCGCCGAAGTGCTCGACCACGTTCACCGGCTCCCCGCCCCGGTGCGCGGCGCCGTGGTTGAACACGCCGCTGTAGCAGCAGTCCAGGAAGATCGCCTTCCACCCGGCTTGGGATTCGGTGACGATGCGGTCCACGACCTGCGCGGGTACCGCCGTCGAGTACGGCAGCTGCGGCTCGGTGTCGGTGGCGGCGAAGAACAGCTGGTCGTCGTCGTTGGTGATGCCGTGCCCGGCCAGGTAGAGCAGCACCAGGTCGTCGGGGTCCTTGTTCTGGAAGAGGCTCTCCACCCGGCGCTCGATCTCCGCCTTGGTCCCGTTGAGCACGGTGTGCGCGGTGTCGAAGGCCCCGAGCTCCTGGTCGGCGAGCAGCCGCCGGAGCTCCTCGGCCTCCTCCACGGTGTGCAGGTCGCGCAGTCCCGGGGCGAAGTACTCCGAGGTGGCGACCAGCAGCGCGTACCTACCCACGGCCGGTCACCCGCGGTCCTCGGCGCGCAGCCGGTGCAGCACCGCTTCGGCCTCCGCGGGCGGGGTGCCCGCTTCGATGCGCCGCAGCACGCCTTCGCAGCGCAACGTGATCGCGCGGTGCTCGCCCCGGTCGACCCAGCCGGTCAGCACGGTGGAGAGCGTGGTGATCGAACCGGTCGCCAGCGTCCCGCCGAGCACCAGTTCGGCCAGCAGCGCCCCGGTGCCGCGCCCGTCCGGCGGCGGTTCCTCCCGGAGCCGGCGCACCGCCAGGCCGCGGACGCGGCGCAGCTCGCCCTGCAGCAGGCGGGCGGCGCGGTGGAGCCGTTCGGGCGTCGCGTCCGGTGCTTCGAGCGAGAGGTGGACCTCCGGGCGGATCTCGGGCATGCGATCTCCCAGCTCAGCGGAGCAGTGATCACGACCGGTATACCAAACGACGACGATCGGTAGTGGGGTTTCGGCGCGGCGCGACCGTGGTGCGCGATCCCGGACGCGGGGGGGGCGCCGGCCCCCCCCCCCCGGCGCCGCGGGGGGGGGGGCGCCCCGGGGGGGGGGGGGCGGGGGGCGCGGGGGGCCCCCCCCCCGGCCGGCCGGGGGGGGGGGCGCCCCCCGGCCCGTGCACGTCCGGACGGCTCAGACCGGGATGCGCGGGCCGCAGGACCCGGTTGGATCGTCGAGAACCGAAGGCGACGGCACCCGCTGCGTCGCCGCTCCGGCGGTGCTCACGGCCGCAGCCGTCCCCCGCCCGAGTCGTTCTTCCACCGATCCGCCGAAATCCGCGGAATCACCGACCTGGCAGTAGGAACGCTAAACGACGTCCGCCGGTGCGCACCACGATCCGGCGGAAGTTGCACGAGACGGACCAGTGCTCGCCAGCGAACGGCCCCGGCCGCAAGTAGGTGCTCGCGCTCCCGGGGCCGGACCGCATTTTCCAGGCGGCACGATCGGCGTCGCGCGGAACGGCCGCGGACCGGCCGAACCCGGGTCCGTCGCTGGTCAGGGAGCCTGGTCGACCGTTCCCGGGTCGGTGTCTCCGCGCCGCCGGGCCGGATCGCGCCGAGCCCCGGGGAGGCCCGGGAGAAACCGGCGCGGGGTGCGCGGACCCGGTTCTGCGCGATTCCTCGGCGCCATCCGGACGGCGGTTCCACGCGACCGGGGCCACCCGCGCGGGCACCGGTCCCGGACGCCGGACGCGGGCCGACGCGCTCGCGCGCGAGGCGTTCTACTGGACGCCGGGCCGCTGCGCGGTGTGCTCCGAACGGCCCAGTCCGAAAACGCGGTGTGTGCAGAGGTGACCATGAGCATGACCCGTCAAGTGGTACCGGTAGCCTTGCGCGACGTGCCTTCCGCGCTCGCGACAGCCCCGCCTCGACCCGCTCTGGTCGAGCCGGTGCAGATCCACCAGCTCGCCGGGACGATCGGTGCGCGGGTCATCGACATCCCTGGTCACACCCCTGGTGAAGGGGTGGTGACCGGAGCGACCCTGCGAGCTCAGCACGTGCGTCCCGGCGATCTGTTCGCCGCCCTCCCGGGAACCCGGGTGCACGGAGCCGACTTCGCCGCCGACGCCCTCACCGCCGGCGCCACCGCCGTGCTCACCGACCAGGCCGGCGTGGACCGCGTCGCGCTGCTCGACCACCCGCGGGTGCGGGCCGGGGAAGTGGCGCTGCTGGTGCACGATGACCCGCGCGGCGTGCTCGGCTCCGCCGCCGCCCGCATCTACGGCGACCCGTCGCAGAAGCTCACCATCCTCGGCGTCACCGGCACGTCCGGGAAGACCACCACCAGCTACCTGCTGGAGTCCGCGCTGCGGGCCGCCGGGCACACCACCGGGCTGGTCGGCACCGTCGAGACCCGCATCGCCGGGGAACGCCTCGACAGCGCCTTCACCACGCCCGAGGCGCCCGATCTGCAGGCGCTGCTGGCCGTCATGGTCGAGCACGGCGTCACGCACGTGCCGATGGAGGTCTCCAGCCACGCCCTCGCGCTCGGCCGCGTCGGTGGCACCCGGTTCGCCGTCGGCGCGTTCACCAACCTCTCGCAGGACCACCTCGACTTCCACCGCGACCTGGAGGACTACTTCCAGGCGAAGGCGCTGCTGTTCGACGGCCGCTCCGAACGCGAAGTGGTGTGCGTCGACGGCGAGTGGGGCCGGCGGCTGGTCACCGAGGACACGATCACCGCGTCCACCACCGGCGACGCGAGCTGGACCGCCACCGACGTCGAGACGTTCCCGACCGGCGAGCAGCGCTTCCGCGCGCACGGTCCGGACCGGACGCTGGACGTGCGGCTGCGGCTGCCGGGGCCGTTCAACATCGCCAACGCGCTGCTGGCCGCCGGAGTGCTCACCGCCGCCGGGATCCCCGCCGACGCGATCGAACGCGGACTGGCCGAAGTGGACGTGCCCGGCCGGATGGAGCGGGTCGCCCTCGGGCAGGACTTCACCGCCGTGGTGGACTACTCGCACAAGCCCGGCGCCGTCTCCGCGGTGCTCGACGCGGCCCGCGCCCAGGTCATCAACGGGGGCGGCCGGGTGCTCGTCGTGCTCGGCTGCGGCGGTGACCGGGACGTGGCGAAGCGGCCGCTGATGGGCGAGGCGGCCGCGCGCCGCTCCGACCTGCTGGTGGTCACCGACGACAACCCGCGCAGCGAGAACGCCACCGACATCCGCGCCGCCATGCTCGCCGGGGCGCTGGAGGTGCCCGAGGGCGAACGCGGCGAGGTCGTCGAAGCGGGCGACCGGCGCGAAGCCATCGCCGAAGCGGTGCACCGAGCCCGGGCCGGGGACGTCGTCGTGATCGCCGGCAAGGGGCACGAGACCGGCCAGGAGGTGGCCGGGGTCGTGCACCCGTTCTCGGACCGGGACGAGGTGGCGGCGGCGCTGCGGCGCAGGCTCGACACCGGCAGCGCCCGGATCGGGGACGGCAGTGGGGGAACGCAGAACACGGGGGAACCCGCGCCCCCGGCCGGTGGCCGGGGCGGCAACGAGGAGGCAAGGTGATCCGGCTCAGCCTGGCTGACATCGCGGAAGCGGTCGGCGGCAGGCTCCACCACGCGGACGGCACCGAGTTCGTGACCGGTTCCGTCGAATTCGACTCGCGCAAGATCGGGCCGGGCGGGTTGTTCGTCGCGGTCCCTGGCGAGCGCGTCGACGGGCACGACTTCGCCGCTCGCGCCGTCGCGGACGGAGCCGCCGGCGTGCTCGCCGCGCGCGAAGTGCCCACCGCCGACGGACCGACCCCGACCGTGATCGTTCCGGAGCTGTCCGAACACCACCCGAGCCGGGCCATGGCCCTCGCCGGGGACGTCGACGGCAGCGGCGCCGCAGTGCTCGCCGCCCTCGCGCGGCTGGCGCGCGCGGTGGTGGACCGGCTGCCCGAGCTCGCCGTCATCGGGGTCACCGGTTCGTCCGGCAAGACCTCGACCAAGGACCTCATCGCGCAGGTCCTCGAACCGGCGGGCCCGACCGTGGCGCCGCCCGGGTCGTTCAACAACGAGCTCGGGCATCCGTGGACCGCGCTGCGCGCCGACGAGCACACCCGGCACCTCGTGCTGGAGCTCTCCGCCCGCGGTCGCGGCCACATCGCCGCGCTCTGCGAGGTCGCCCCGCCGCGGATCGGCGCCGTGCTCAACGTCGGCAGCGCGCACCTCGGCGAGTTCGGCTCGCAGGAGGCCGTCGCGCAGACCAAGGGCGAACTCGTCGAAGCGCTGCCCGCCGCCGCCGACGGCGGGGTCGCCGTGCTCAACGCCGACGACCCGCTGGTCGCCGCGATGGCCGAGCGCACCCGGGCCCGCGTGGTCCGGGTCGGGCAGAGCCCGGCCGCCGACGTGCGCGCCGAGGACATCGAGCTCGACGAGCAGGCGCGCGCCGAATTCACCCTCGTCACCGCCACCGGCTCCGCCCGGGTGAAGCTGCCGCTGCACGGCGAGCACCACGTCGGCAACGCGCTCACCGCCGCCGCCATCGCCGTGGAGCTCGGCGCGAGCGTCGAGGAAGCGGCCGCGCGGCTCGGCTCGGTGCGGCGCGTCTCCGCGCGGCGCATGGAGGTCACCGAGACCCCCGGCGGGGTCACCGTCATCAACGACGCCTACAACGCCAACCCCGAATCGGTGCGCGCGGCGCTCAAGACGCTCGCCTCGATGACCAGGGGAAAACCGGGCCGCGCCTGGGCGGTGCTCGGAGTCATGGGCGAACTCGGCGATGCCGAGGTCGCCGCGCACGACGAGATCGGGCGGCTCGCCGTCCGGCTCAACATCGACCGCCTCGTGGTGGTCGGTGACCAGGCACGGGCGATGCACCAGGGTGCCTCGCTGGAAGGGTCATGGGGAGAGGAGTCGGTTCTGGTGCCGGATGTCGATGCCGCCGTCGCGCTGCTGCGCGACGAGCTGCGTCCCGGTGACGTCGTGCTCGCCAAGGCGTCCAAGGTCGCCGCGCTGTGGCGCGTCGCCGAACAGCTGACCGAGCAGGTCACCGATCGATCCGCCACCGAACGAGCCGGGGGTCAAGCGTGAAGAGCATCCTCGTCGCCGCAGCGGTGGCGCTGGTCATCTCCATCCTGTTCACCCCGTACCTGATACGGATCTTCTCCAAGCAGGGCTTCGGCCAGGAGATCCGCGAAGAGGTGCAGAAGTCGCACGCCGCCAAGCGCGGCACGCCCACCATGGGCGGCATGGCGATCCTCGTCGCCATGTGGGCCGGGTACCTGATCACCCACCTCACCGTCGCGGAGGAAGGCCCCACGGTCTCCGGCCTGCTGGTGCTGGGGCTCACCACCGCGCTGGGCATCGTCGGCTTCCTCGACGACTTCATCAAGATCCGCAAGCAGCGCAACCTCGGGCTGAACAAGACCGCGAAGCTCGTCGGGCAGCTGGTCGCCGCCGTGCTGTTCGCGATCCTCGCGATGCGGTTCCCCGACGACAACGGCATCACCCCCGCTTCCGAGCACCTGTCGTTCATCCGCGACATCAGCATCGTGTCGTTCGGCGCCATCGGGTTCGTGATCTTCGCGTACGTGGCGATCAGCGGCTGGTCCAACGCGGTCAACTTCACCGACGGCATGGACGGGCTCGCGGGCGGTACCGCGGCGATGGTGCTGGCCACCTACGTGCTGATCTCGTTCTGGCAGCTGCGCTACGACTGCACGGGCGGGGGCGGCAGCGGGCCCGCCTGCTACACGGTCCGCGACCCGCTGGACATCGCGATCGTCGCCGCGGCCGCCATGTCGGCGTGCATCGGGTTCCTGTGGTGGAACGCGGCACCCGCGAAGATCTTCATGGGCGACACCGGTTCGCTCGCGCTGGGCGGTCTCGTCGCTGGGCTGAGCATGGTCACCCGCACCGAACTGCTGATGATCATCATCGGTGGGCTGTTCGTGGTGGAGGCCCTCTCCGTCGTGCTGCAGATCGTCGTGTTCCGCAGCACCCGGCGCAGGCTCTTCCGGATGGCACCGTTCCACCACCACTTCGAACTCGCCGGGTGGGCGGAAACCACGGTGATCATCAGATTCTGGGTGCTGGCCGGGATCAGCTGCCTGTTCGGCGTCGGGCTGTTCTACGCGGACTGGCTCAGCCTCTACGGCGGCTGACGATCCCGGCGGCCACGCCGCCGGCAGGAGAGGAGAGTGCGGTGACCCGAACGTTGCGGGACCGGCGGGTGCTGGTCGCGGGTGCCGGGGTGTCCGGCCGCTCGGCCGCCGAAGCGCTGCTGGCGGCCGGTGCCGAAGTCACCGTCACCGACGCGTCCGAAGAACGGCTCGCCGCGCTCGACTCCGTCCGCGCCGGCGGCGGTCGGCTCCTGCCCGGACTGCTCGAACCGCCCGCCGGGACCGACCTCGTCGTCACCAGTCCCGGCTGGCGGCCCGGCACGCCGCTGCTGGCCGCCGCCGCCACCGCGGGCATCGAGATCATCGGCGAGGTCGAATTCGCCTGGTGGCTCGACCGGGCGCGGCCCGAACCCGCCGACTGGCTCGCCGTCACCGGCACCAACGGCAAGACCACCACCGTCACCATGCTCGAATCGGTGCTGCGCGCCGCCGGGCTCGACGTCGTCGCCTGCGGGAACGTCGGGCTGCCCGTCGTCGACGCGGTGCGTGCCGGGCACCGGGTGCTCGCCGTCGAGCTGTCCAGCTTCCAGCTGCACTGGTCCCGATCGCTGGCCGCGCAGGCCGGGGTCGTGCTCAACCTCGCCGACGACCACCTCGACTGGCACGGCACCCTCGACGCCTACGGCGCCGCGAAGGCCAAGGTGTACGCGGGCAACGTCGTCGCGGTGCACAACGCCGACGACGAGTGGTCCACCCGGCTCTCCACCGGCGCGGGCAGGCCCGTGTCCTTCACCCTCGGCGAGCCCGGACCCGGCCAGCTCGGCATCGCCGACGGCACCCTGCTCGACCGGGCCTTCGCCGACGACCCCGCCGGGGACGTGCTCGCCGACGTCGCCGACGTGCACCCCGGCGGGCCGCACAACCTCGCCAACGCGCTCGCCGCCGCCGCGCTCGCCCGCGCCCACGGCGTCCCCGCCGACGCCGTCGCCCGTGGCCTGCGCGCGTTCGAACCCGGCGCGCACCGCTCCGTCGTCGTCGCCGAAACCGGCGGCACCACCTGGGTCGACGACTCCAAGGCCACCAACCCGCACGCCGCCGACGCCGCGCTGCGCGCCCACGAACGCGTCGTGTGGATCGCGGGCGGCCTGCTCAAGGGCGCCGACGTCGACGAACTCGTCGCGCGCAACGCCGGGCGCCTCGCCGCCGTCGTGCTCATCGGCCGCGACCGCGCCGCGTTCGCCGAAGCGCTCGCCCGACACGCCCCGCACGTGCCCGTCGAGCAGGTCTCGGCGGGGGACGATGCGGGCATGTCCCAGGCCGTCACCAGGGCCGCCGCGCACGCCACACCCGGCACCGCGGTGCTGCTCGCCCCCGCCGCCGCCTCCATGGACATGTTCACCGACTACGCGCACCGGGGGCGGGCCTTCGCCGACGCCGTGCGGGCGCTGCCCGCCACCGCCCCCACCACCGGCGGGTGATCGTGGTGATCACCTTCGCAGCGACCGCGCGCCGGCCCCGCCGCACCCGCAAGCCCACCGGGCTCGCGGCCATCACGACCCCGCTGACCGCGTGGCTCACCCGGCCGCTCGCCTCGTTCCACCTGCTGCTCGCCGTGTTCGGCCTGCTCACCGTGTTCGGGCTCGTCATGGTGCTGTCGGCGTCCAGCGTGGACTCGTTCACCAGCGCCGGCTCCTCCTACGACATCTTCATCCGGCAGGTCATCTACTGCGGCGCCGGACTCGTGCTGTTCTACGGGGCGCTGCGGCTGCCGGTGCGGCAGATGCGCAAGCACAGCCTCACCGTCTTCGGCGGCTGCCTGCTGCTGCTCCTGCTCGTGCTCACTCCGCTGGGCAGCGTCCGCAACGGCGCGCAGAGCTGGTTCGTGCTCGGCGGGATCTCCTTCCAGCCCGTCGAGTTCGCCAAGATCTCCTTCGCGCTGTGGGGCGCGCACGTGCTCGTCACCAAGCGCGGGCTGCTCGCCCAGTACCGGCACCTGCTGGTGCCCGTGGTGCCCGCGGCGATGCTGATGTTCGCGCTCGTCATGCTGCAGCCCGACCTCGGCTCCACCATCACGCTGTTCATCGTGCTGCTCGCCCTGATGTGGTTCGCCGGGGCGCCGCTGCGGTTGTTCGGCGTCTCCGTGCTCGGCGCCATCACCGCCGCCGTCGTCCTCGCGATGGTCGCGCAGTACCGGATGGACCGGATCACCACGTTCCTCGACCCCGCCTCCGATCCCACCGGCCGCGGCTACCACGCCCGGCAGGCGCTGTTCGCGCTCGCCGACGGCGGGCTGTTCGGCCGCGGGCTCGGCCAGGGCTGGTCGAAGTGGCAGTACCTGCCCAACGCGCACAACGACTTCATCTTCGCCGTCATCGGCGAGGAGCTCGGGTTCGTCGGCTGCGTCATCGTGCTCGTCCTGTTCGGCACCACCGCCTACGTCGGGATGCGCATCGCCGCCCGCAACACCGACCCGTGGATCAGGCTCGTCTCCGCGACCCTCACCGCCTGGCTCGTCGGGCAGGCCGCGATCAACGTCGGCTACGTCGTCGGCCTGCTGCCCATCACCGGGCTGCCGCTGCCGCTGATCTCCTCCGGCGGCTCGTCCGTGGTGACCAGCATGCTGGTGTTCGGGCTGCTGGCGAACTTCGCCCGGCACGAGCCGGAAGCGATCGCCGCGCTACGGTCGCTGGGGCCGGGCCGCGTCGGGAAGCTGCTGCGCCTGTCCACGCCCGAGCCCTACCGCCCACCGGCGAAACGCCGCCCGGCGCGCACCGCGCCCACCAGCCGCCCCGGAGCGCGCAGCGCAGGGGCCCAGCCGACCCGCCGGGGATCACCGGACGCGCGGAACCGCACCGCGGCCCGTGGCAAGACCGGATCCCGGGCACAGACACGAGGAGGACACCGTTGAGCGGGCAGCACCCGGCCCCCGGACACCCCGCCCGGCGCGGCCTGTCGGTCGTCGTCGCAGGCGGCGGCACCGCCGGACACATCGAGCCGGCCCTCGCCCTGGCCGACGCCGTGCGCAGGATGCGCCCGGACGCGCGCATCACCGCGCTCGGCACCGAACGCGGACTGGAGAACCGGTTGGTGCCCGCACGCGGCTACCCGCTGGAACTGGTGCCGCCGGTGCCGATGCCGCGCAAGCCCAGCACCGAACTGCTGCGGCTGCCGCTGAAGGTGCGCGACTCGGTGCGCAAGACCAAGGACGTGCTCGAACGCGTCCAAGCCGACGTCGTCGTCGGGTTCGGCGGCTACGTGTCGCTGCCCGCCTACCTCGCCGCGCGCGGGCGCACCCCCATCGTCGTGCACGAGGCCAACGCCCGGGCGGGCATGGCGAACAAGGTCGGCGCCCGGTTCGCCGAGCGCGTCCTCGCCGCCACCCCCGACAGCGGGCTCGCCGGGGCCCGGCCCATCGGCATCCCGCTGCGCGAATCCATCACCAGCCTCGACCGCGCCGCGCTGCGCATGCAGGCCCGGCAGTTCTTCGGGCTGCACCCGCACGCGCCGACCATCCTCGTGTTCGGCGGATCGCAAGGCGCCCAGACGCTCAACACCGCGTTCTCCGGGGCCGCGCAGGCGCTCGGGCGCGCGGGCATCGGCGTGCTGCACGCGCACGGGCCGAAGAACACCCTCGCCGTGCAGCAGGTCCCCGGCGCCCCCGTCTACAACGCGGTGCCGTACCTGGAGCGGATGGACCTCGCCTACGCCGCCGCCGACCTCGTGGTCTGCCGCTCCGGCGCCATGACCGTCGCCGAGGTGTCCGCCGTCGGGCTGCCCGCCGTGTTCGTCCCGCTGCCGCACGGCAACGGCGAGCAGGCCCTCAACGCGCAGCCCGTCGTCTCCGCGGGCGGTGCCCTGCTCGTCGCCGACGAGGACATGACGCCGGACAAGGTCATCAACGAGGTCCTGCCCCTCGGCCGCGACCCGCAACGGCTGCACATGATGAGCCGTGCCACGCTGGGAACCGGACACCGGGAAGCCGACCAGGTGCTGGCCCGGATCGTGGTGGAGGTGGCGGGCCGGTGACCGAAGCGCAGACCGCGGAACGCAGCGGCACCGACGACCTGCTGTCCCGCGTCCACCTCGTCGGCATCGGCGGCGCGGGCATGAGCGGCATCGCCCGCATCCTGCTCGCCCGCGACCGGCAGGTCTCCGGTTCCGATGCCCGCGACTCCCGCACCGTGCTCGCCCTGCGCGCCCAAGGCGCGCACGTCGCGCTCGGGCACCGCGGCGAGAACCTCGACCAGCTCGACCAGGACCCCACCGCCATCGTGGTGTCCACCGCGATCCGGCCGGACAACCCGGAACTCGTCGAGGCCCAGCGCCGCGGCGTCGCCGTGCTGCGCCGCGCCGAAGCGCTCGCCGCGCTCATGGCCGAGCACCGGGTCGCCTGCGTCGCGGGCACGCACGGCAAGACCTCGACGACCTCGATGCTCACCGTCGCGCTGCAGCACTGCCGGCTCGACCCGTCGTTCGCCATCGGCGGCGACCTCAACGAGTCCGGCGCCAACGCGCACCACGGCGAGGGCGGCGTGTTCGTCGCCGAGGCCGACGAGAGCGACGGATCGTTCCTCGTGTTCGCGCCCTCGGTCGCCGTCGTCACCAACGTCGAACCCGACCACCTCGACCACCACGGCACCCCCGAGGCCTACACCGAGGTCTTCGACGAGTTCGTCCGCCGCATCGAGCCGGGCGGCGTGCTCATCGTCAACGCCGACGACCCCGGATCCGCCCGGCTCGCCGGGCAGGCCGCCGCCGGCGGGCTCCGCGTCCGCCGCTACGGGCACACGGCGGGCGGGCCCGGCGACGCGCGCATCGTCGACTACCGGCCCGAGCACGGGGCCGGTGTCGCCGTCGTCGAGCTCGACGGGCAGCGGATCGACGTGCAGGTCTCGGTGCCGGGCGAGCACATGGCGGGCAACGCCGTCGCCGCGCTGCTCGCCGGGCTGGAACTCGGGGCACCGCTGGACGAACTGCTCGACGGGCTCGCCGCGTTCGGCGGCGTGCGCCGCCGCTTCGAGTTCAAGGGCCAGGCCGGCGGGGTGCTCGTCTACGACGACTACGCCCACCACCCCACCGAGGTCGACGCGCAGCTGCGCGCGGCCCGGCCCGTGGTCGGTGACGGCAGGCTCATCGTGGTGTTCCAGCCGCACCTGTTCTCCCGCACCGCCGCGTTCGCCGCCGAGTTCGCCACCGCGCTGGGGCTCGCCGACGAGATCGTGGTGCTCGACGTCTACGGCGCGCGGGAGGACCCGCAGCCCGGCGTCACCGGGGCGCTCATCGCCGACCAGATCCCGGGATCGGCGGACCGGGTGCGCTTCGAGCCGTCGCTGACCGACGCGGCACCGCTCGTGGCCGGGCTCGCCGCGCCGGGGGACCTGGTGCTCACCATGGGCGCCGGTGACGTCACCATGCTCGGGCCGGAGATCCTCGGAGAGCTCGAACGGGCCGCGGGTACCGGAGGTGCGGCGGAGTGAGCGCGGCAGGGCGGTCGTCGAACCGGCCGGGGGTGCGCAGCACTCGCGGCCGGCCGGTGCGCGGCGGGATCCAGCGATCCCCGCGCCGCTGGCTGCTGCCGGTGGCGATGTCCGTGGTGACCGTCCTGGTGCTCGCCCTCTACTACAGCCCGATCCTCGGCGTGCGGTCCGTGCAGGTCGACGGGCTCGCCGCCGTGCCGGAGCGGACCGTGCTGGACACGGCGGGCGTCGAGCTCGGCAACCCGATGCTGCAGGTCGACTCCGAGGCCATCCGGTCCCGGCTGGGCGCGGTCCCGGAGATCGCCGATTCGGAAGTCCACCTGCAGTGGCCCTCCACGGTGCGGCTGGAGATCACCGAACGCGTCGCCGTGGCCTACGTGCCCGCCGACGGACCTGGTGAGAGCGGGGTGCGGTTGATCGACGCGGCGGGCGTGCCGTTCCGCACCGTGCCCCACCCGCCCGCCGGGCTCGCCCAGCTGCGGCTCGGCGACGACCGGGCCGACGGCGTGCGGACCGCGATGATCGCGCTCACCGCGCTGCCCGCCGACCTGCGGGCGCAGGTCACCGAGGTCCGCGCCGAACGGCCGCAGAACCTGTTCCTGGTGCTGGCGGGGGGCAGGCAGGTGCACTGGGGCGAGAGCACGGCCGCGGACCGGAAGGCCGCGATCCTGGTGCCGCTGCTGACCCGCTCCGGGCAGGTCTACGACGTGACGAGCCCGGATCTGCCGACCGTGGCGTGATCGCCCGGCTGCCGGGGTGGCGCCGTGATGGGGTCGGGTGCGGCGGTGCCGGGCGTGCCTTCGCCGGGACAGGTCGTTCGGCGGGTTCGCCGTTGTCCGGCGAAGGTGGAGTCGATGACGGCCATCCGGGTGCGGTGATCACTCTAATGGCGGTCGACCATTGGGAAGAGCGAATCCGTCCGATCGCGGATTTCCCTCGCGATGTGGTCGTGCGCACGCCTGGAATTCGAGTGATCGCGGAATAAGACAACAGGAATATCATCTTCGGCAACTTTGCCGAGCACGCTCCGTGGCCGCTGTCCGACTTTCAGGTGGAAAAACGCGTGACGGCCATTTAATTAGACCGAATTGACCGGCCGGATCGATAACGTTTCCCCATCCGATCAGATCGGAGCGAGGAGGCGAAGTGACCGACGGTGCAGGGCCGGCGCGAGGCGGTGGTGGCTCGCTGGAGGCCGTTTCCGCGCAGCTGGCCGGAATCTCGGCCCAGAACGAGCAGCTCCGCGCGCAAGTGGCGTCCGGTCGGCTCAAGATCGATCCGGAAGCGGCGGAGAAGGCGGCGCAGGCTTATGAGAAGGCGCAGCGGAGAGTGCAGCGGCTCAGCCGAAACACCGATCTGCTGCTCAAGGTGCAAGGGCTCGGGGAATACCACTCGGCTGTCCAGCTATCCCGAAAATTCGAAGCCAAAGCCGATGACGGTTCGTCCGGAGCAGTCGCACTGCTCGGGAGATTGAGCGATGAGTTGAAGGAGAAGGCCGAGCTCTTCCGGCAGGCCGCCAAGGATTACACGGCGACCGACGACGCGATCGCGCAAGATCTGATGCGAGGTGAGGGATGAACGCGATCCCGCGCAAGGCAGGGTTGGCGCTGCTCGCGGTCGGGATGCTGGCATCCGTTTCCGGATGTGCGCTGGATTCCCGAGCCGACGGCGAGTCCGCTGTGGAGGAACCGGTGCGGACCGTCGGGTTGGCGAAGGTCGATCCCTGCACGATGCTCACGGAACAGGAACTCGCCGCACGTGGTGGTCGGCCGCCCGGCTATCCGAACAACGACATCGCGGCGGAACCGGGCTGCGACTTCGACGGAGATCCGTTCGGGTACAGCTTCTACAAGAACCAGGAGATGACCGTCGAACGCTACGGCGAGCGGGACGTCTGGTGGCGGTTCGAACGAAGCGAGCTCGACGGCAGACCGGCCGCGATCACGGTCGTCCGAGGCTCGGCCTCAGCGCGGATCTGCTCCACGATGTTCGACGCCGGGGGTGGCGTGATCACCGTGACGGCCCAGGAGACCGACGACGAAGGTCGCGACGAGTGCGCCGAGTCCTGGCTGGTGGCCGAGCTGATCGCGGCGAAGAGCCCGCGCTGATCGCCGGCGCACACGTGCAGCCCCCGCCGGCGACACCGGTGGGCGGCTGCGAACCGGGGGGATGAATGGGATTCGGGGAGTGGGCGGAGCGCGTCGCGGAGACGGCGCACGACGCCGGGGCGTCCTGGCTGGGCTACGAGACGACGGCGCAACGCGAGGCGCGGGAACGCGCGGAGGTGGCCGAGCGCTCCGGCGAGCGGCGGCGCGACGTGCTGGCCGACCGCAACGAACAGCTGCACGCGGGTGGCGAGTTCGACCCGCCGTCGATCACCGAGCAGGAGAACTGGCAGTCCTACAGCCACCACGAGCTGTACGAGACGAACGAGCGCTCCCTGGACCCGGCGAAGGCGCAGGAGGTCGCGGAAGCGTGGCGGCGCATCGGCACCGCTCTCGCCGAGATCGGCCCGGACCTGCACCGCGAGGCTAGCGGCGCCATCGCGGGCGGCTGGGAGGGCGAAGCGGCCGACGTCGCCACCGCCTCCGCCGAACCGCTCGTGCAGTGGATGTCCGACGGCGGCCGGGCGTTCCAGTTGACCGGGAACAAGGTCGAGCAGGCCGGTTCGGCCGCCGGCCAGGTGAAGGCGATGGTGCCCGCACCGCAGGACTACAGCATCGGCCGCACCCTCGCCGCAGGCATTCCCGGCGGATTCGTCGGCGGCGGCGTGGACGCGCTCGCGCAGATGCGGGAACGGCAGGAAGCGGAACGCGCCGCGCAGGAGACGATGCAGCGCGTCCTCACCCCGACCTACGACGACGTGGACCGGACGGTCCCGGTGTACCCGGGCCTGGACGGGGCGCCGCTGCCGCCCCCCCAGGGG
>NZ_JAIUKC010000177.1:0-21814 GCF_020177435.1 Saccharopolyspora sp. 7B
CCCCGCTTGCGCAGGTCACGGGCCAATTCCGGGTAACCGTAGCCGCGCTGCTCGCAGAGCAACCGGAAACGCCGCGCGCGGGCGCGCCGCCCCCCCCCCCCCCCGCCCCCCCCCCCGGGGGGGGGGGGGGGGGGGCCCCCCGTCCGGGTTGGAACGTCAGCCGAAGAGCGCCGGGAGGGTGCCCTCCCACGCCTCGCGGAGCTCCGCGAGCGGGATCTCGGCGATGTCCTGGATGTCCAGGCTCGACGTGCCCGCGTCGGCGACGCCGACCTTCGCGCACGGCAGCTCGCGCGCCGCGCACATCTCGGTGAACCGCAGCTCCTCGCTGCGCGGCACCGCCACCAGCACGCGGCCCGCCGACTCGGAGAACAGCGCGACGAACGGGTCCACGCCCTCCGGCAGCACCACGCGGGCACCGCACTCGCCGACCAGCGTCGTCTCGACCAGCGCCTGCGCCAGCCCGCCCTCGGACAGGTCGTGCGCGGCGGAGATCATGCCGTCGCGGGAACCGGCCAGCAGCACGTCGGCCAGCAGCTTCTCCCGGGCCAGGTCCACCTTCGGCGGGGTGCCGCCGAGGTGGTCGTGGGCGACGCGCGCCCACTCCGAACCGCCGAACTCCTCGCGGGTGTCCCCGAGCAGCAGCAGCGTCTCGCCCTCCTCGCCACCGATGCCGGTGGGGATGCGGCGGGTGACGTCGTCGATCGTGCCGAGCACGCCGACCACCGGCGTCGGCAGGATCGGCTGGCTGCCGGTCTGGTTGTAGAAGCTGACGTTGCCGCCCGTCACCGGGATGCCCAGCTCCGCGCAGCCGTCCGCCAGCCCCTGCACCGCCTGCTGGAACTGCCACATCACGCCCGGGTCCTCCGGCGAACCGAAGTTCAGGCAGTTCGTCACCGCCATCGGGGTCGCCCCCGTGGTGGCCACGTTGCGGTACGCCTCGGCCAGCGCCAGCTGCGCACCCGCGTACGGGTCCAGCCGCGTGTAGCGGGCGTTGCAGTCGGTGGCGACGGCGATGCCGCGGCCCGTCTCCTCGTCGATGCGCAGCACGCCGCCGTCCGAGGGCTGGGCCAGCACCGTGTTGCCCCGCACGTAGCGGTCGTACTGGCTGGTGACCCACTCGCGGGAGCACAGATTCGGCGACGCCGCCATCGTCAGCAGCGTCTCCCGCAGCTCGTCCGGGGTGGACGGGCGGGCGAGGGTGTTCGCGTTGTCCGCGGCGATCAGGTCCTGCTCACCGGGGCGCTGCACCGGCCGCTCGTACACCGGGCCCTGGTGGGCGACGGTGCGCGGCGGCACGTCCACGACCAGCTCGTCGTGCCAGTAGATCTCCAGGTTCTCGCCGTCGGTGACCTCGCCGATCACCGTCGCGAGCACGTCCCACTTCGCGCACACCGCCATGAACTCGTCCACACGGGACGGTTCGACGACGGCGCACATGCGCTCCTGGGACTCGCTGGAGAGCACCTCCGCCGGGTTCATGCCCGACGCGCGCAGCGGCACCCGGTCCAGGTCCACGCGCATCCCGCCGTCACCGGCCGAGGCCAGCTCCGAGGTCGCGCAGGACAGGCCGGCGCCGCCCAGGTCCTGGATGCCCACGACCAGACCCGAGTGGTACAGGTCCAGGCAGCACTCGATCAGCACCTTCTCGGTGAACGGGTCGCCGACCTGCACGCTCGGGAGCTTCTTGCGGCCCGTGCCGCCCTCGGCGTCGTCGAAGGTCTCCGACGCCAGCACCGAGACACCGCCGATGCCGTCCAGGCCCGTGCGGGCACCGAACAGGATGATCTTGTTGCCGGTGCCGGAGGCGTGCGCGAGGTGCAGGTCCTCGGTCTTCATCACGCCGACGCACATCGCGTTCACCAGCGGGTTGCCCGCGTAGGACTCGTCGAACACGACCTCGCCGCCGATGTTCGGCAGCCCCAGGCAGTTCCCGTAGCCGCCGACCCCGGCCACCACGCCCGGCAGCACCCGGCGGGTGTCCGGCGCGTCCGCCGGGCCGAAGCGCAGCGGGTCCGCCACCGCGACCGGGCGGGCGCCCATCGCCATGATGTCGCGGACGATGCCGCCGACACCCGTGGCCGCGCCCTGGTACGGCTCCACGTACGACGGGTGGTTGTGCGACTCCAGCTTGAACGTGACCGCCCAGCCGTCGCCGATGTCCACCACGCCCGCGTTCTCGCCGATGCCGGCGAGCATCTTCTCCCGCATCTCCGGCGTCGTGGTCTCGCCGAAGTACTTCAGGTGCACCTTCGAGGACTTGTACGAGCAGTGCTCGCTCCACATCACCGAGTACATCGCCAGTTCGGCGTCGGTGGGGCGGCGGCCCAGGATCTCCTTGATCCGCTCGTACTCGTCGTCCTTCAGGCCCAGCTCGCGGTACGGCTGCGCCAGGTCCGGCGAGGACTTCGCGATGCCCACCGTGTCCAGCTCCGGCCGGGACTCCACCGGATCCGCCTCCGGGCCGTCGGCGACCGCGGCCACCGCGGCGGCCGTCGCGTCGTGCTCGTTGTTGCTCACGCTGCCACCAGTACGTCGAGAGCGGACAGGAACATGCCGAGGCCGTCATCGGTGGGCCCGGTCAGCGGGTCGATCGCGTGCTCCGGGTGCGGCATCAGGCCGGCGACCCGGCCGCGCGCGTCGGTGATGCCCGCGATGCCGCGCAGGGAACCGTTCGGGTCGTCCTCCAGGTACCGGAACAGCACCCGGCCCTCGCCCTCCAGCTCGTCCAGCACGGCCTGGTCCGCCATGTAGGCGCCCTCACCGGACTTCAGCGGGATCAGCAGCTCGGCGCCCGCGTCGTAGCGGGACGTCCACGCGGAGGAGTTGTTCTCGACCTTCAGCCACTGGTCGCGGCACACGAAGTGCAAGCCCGAGTTGCGGGTCAGCGCACCCGGCAGCAGCCCGGCCTCGCACAGGATCTGGAAGCCGTTGCAGATGCCCAGCACCGGCATCCCCTGCCCGGCGGCGCGCACCACCTCGCCCATCACCGGGGCGAACTTCGCGATCGCGCCGCAGCGCAGGTAGTCCCCGTAGGAGAACCCGCCCGGCACGACCACCGCGTCCACGCCGCGCAGGTCCGCGTCGGCGTGCCACAGCGGCACCGCCTCGGCACCCGCCTTGCGGACCGCGCGCTGCGCGTCCACGTCGTCGAGGGTGCCGGGGAAGGTGATGACGCCGATCTTCGGGCTCATGCCGGTACCGCCTCTCCGCGATTCGCAGTGGTGGTTGCGCCCGGCCGAACCTCGCGTTCCGTGGTTCCTCGTGGCCGGCTTGCGTCACGTTCCCCTGAGGTGCGGTCACGCAGGACTGGAGTGGGCCCGAAATCGCTCATGCTTCCACCCTGCGGACGACGAAGTTCTCGATCACGGGGTTGGCCAGCAGCGTTTCGGCGATCTGGGCGAGCGCGGCGTCGTCGACGTCGTCGGCGACCTCCAGCTCGAACCGCTTCCCCTGGCGGACTTCGGAGATGCCCTCGAAGCCGAGCCGGGGCAGCGCAGCGGCCACCGCCTGACCCTGCGGGTCGAGAATCTCCTGCTTGGGCATGACGTCGACGACGACTCGGGCCACGGGCGATGCTCCCGGATTCGTGCAGATCCTCCTGCCCCGTGCAGGACAGGGATGGATGTCCAGCAGTACCTGCAAAGGGTAACTGAGCTGCGGGTTCGCCCTCGCAGACAGGTGCACCGGAAGCGCCGTGGACCACATCCGGCCACGCTCCGCGACCAAATCGTCACCGTTCATCCGGCCGGGGGAGGTCACGCGAATCCACTCCCGCTTTCCGCGCAGTGCTGCTCAGCCGAATTCAGCAGCATTGCGCAGAAAAGCATTTTCACGCTGTGTCCTCCGGCACTTTCCGCCGCATTCGCGGAACGTTCACCGGACTTCGCACGTCTTCCTCATGGCAACACCGGAAGGCGGGCCACGACGAGCACCGCGTGGACCGCACCGCACACCCCGGACACCGACGAAACCCCAGCTCCCCGGCCGCAGAGCCCGAACAGGCCGGGTGGAACCGCCACCGCAGGCGCGCGGAGAACCGTTCGCGCGACGCGGGGCGGCGGGGGGTCCGCCACCCCCAGCGGAATCCCCGGAACGCTTCCCGTTGCGCTGCACACCCCCCGATCAGCGGCGCAACGGGAAGCTCCGGACATGTCAGTTCCGCGATGCGTTCCTGGTCTCACCCGAATGGGAGAACTCGAATTCCGCGACCCGTTTCCCGGCCACCTCCCGGCGAACCGGACCGAACGCCCTGCCGCACCGGAAACGACCTCGCGCACCGCTCTGGGAAGCTGGAGGGCGACACCGATGCGTCCGGGGAGGGCGAGCCGATGAAGATCACACACTTCGGACACGCGTGCGTGCTGGTGGACACCGGGCAGGCGCGGCTGCTCATCGACCCCGGCGCGTTCTCCCAGGGGTTCGAGGAGCTGCGGGACCTCGACGCGGTGCTCATCACCCACCAGCACTTCGACCACCTCGACGCCGACCGGCTGCCCGGGCTGCTCGGGGCCAACCCCGGCGCGCGGCTCATCACCGACCCGGCCACCGCGGACATCGTCACCGGCCAGGGCTTCCAGGCCGAAGCGGTCCGGCCCGGGGACGCGTTCGAACTCGGCGGGGCCGCCGTGAACGTCGTCGGCGGCCAGCACGCCGTGATCCACCCGGACATCCCGGTGATCGACAACGTCGGGCTCGTCGTCGACCACGGCGCCTTCTACCACCCCGGTGACTCCTTCCACGTGCCCGAACAGCGGATCGACGTGCTGGGACTGCCCACCGGGGCGCCGTGGCTCAAGCTCTCGGAGGCCGTGGACTTCCTGCGCGCCGTCGCGCCGCGGGTCGCGGTGCCCATCCACGAGGCCGTGCTGGCCTCGCCCGCGATGCACCACCGGATGTTCGAGCAGCTCGCGCCGCAGGACACCGACGTGGCCGTGCTGGACCGGGCCGCGGCGACCTCCGTGTAGGACACCGCCGCGGCCGCTGGTGGATCAGTCGTCGTGGTGGTCGTCGTGGTCGTCGTCGAAGCGGTCGTCGTCGTGGTCGTCATCCCGATCGTCGAGCCGGTCGTCCCGGTCGTCGTCGAGCCGGTCGTCCCGGTCGTCGTGCCGCTCGGCCGCGCCCGGCGGCAGCGGTGCCGGAGCGCCCGCCCGCAGCCGCGCCTCGGCCTCGGCTTCCGCCCGGTCGTCCGCGTCGTCCCACGGCCCGTCGTCGAAGCGGTCGTCGCGGTCGTCCCGCTCCCAGCGGTCGTCGTCCCACGGCCCGTCGTCGTCCCACCTCGCGGGTGCTCCGGCGGCCGGGTTCGCCGGCACCGCGCCGGTACCCGCGCCCGCGAGCGCGACGCCCGCGCCACCGACCCCCAGCACGCCCACGATCGCCGCGGTGGCCAGCACCGCCCTGCTCGGTTTCCTGATCCGCATCCGTCCTCGTCCTCCCGGTCGCTTTCCTCCTGGACGAGATCGAGCTTCGCGGCCGCGGATGAGCTCACCCTGAGCCCGAGGTGAAAGCCCCTTCACCCGCTCGGCAGCGCACGGTCCGCCTCAGCTGGAGAGCGGGTCGAGGTTGCGGATCGCGGCGGGCAGCGGCATCAGCCGGCGGGGGACGGCGGTGGCGGCGAACGCGGCGTAGGTCGCGGGCTCCGCGCCGTGGTGCAGCGCGAGGTCGACCGCGTCCAGCACGGCCTGCCGCGAACCGGACCGCGCCAGGTCGGCGGCGTCCACCGCCAGCCGCACCGGCCGACCGCGCCGGGCCGCCCGGCTCACGCCCAGCACCAGCGCCCGGCACCACCAGTGCTCCACCCGGGCGCCCGGCCCGAGTGCGTGCACCCGGGCGCGGTGCACCCGTCCGGTGCGCAGCTCGTGCACGCCCAGCGCGTCGGCGCACACCGCGAAGTCCCGCCTGCGCAGCGCCGTCACCGTGCCCGGCGAGGACAGCCAGCGCGGCGGCACGAACAGTTCGGCGCGCAGCCCCAGCCGGTCCAGGGCGGCGGCCGCGGCGTGCAGCCGCAGCCCGGCCTCGTGCGCGGGGAGCGCGGCGAACTCGGCACCGCGGACCGCGGCCGTCGGACCGGACGACGCCACCCTCGGCAGCAGCCGCTGCGCGTGCGGGGCGTGGTCGAAGCCGTGCAGCGCCACCGCGTCCCCGAGGCGGCGCCGCTCCCGCACCCAGCTCACCGCGGGCCGGTCCGGCCCCGGTGGCGCGGTGCCGTTCGGGCGCGGCGCCACCAGCAGCGTCAGCGGGACGCGGCGCAGATCCAGCTCGGCGGCGAACCCGGCGCAGTGCTCCAGCGCCCGGTCTCCGAGCCCCGACAGGGAGACGACCAGCGGAAAGCCCACGGCTCACCATTGGGCCGCACCCGGGTGTCCCGGCCCTGACCGCCGGGTGACCGAACGGCGCAGATCGGGCGAACGTCGCCCGGGCGATCAAGCAGGCCGGACGTCCGCGAGTCGGCGTCCGCGGACCGGAGGCCCGCAGGCCGGGCGTCCGCAAGCCAGGTGTCCCCCAGACCGGAGGTCGCCGAACCGGCGGTCCCGAGCCAGGCTGTCCGCAGACCGGGCGCCCGCAGATCAGGCGTCCGCGGACCGGAGGTCGTCGAGCCGGGCATCAGCAGACCAGGGGTCGGCGAACCGGCGGTCGGCGAACCGGGTGATCAACGGGTCGTCGGCCGATCGGCGCGAAACCGGCGGCAAGCGGGCCCCGGATCAGGCGGGCGAAGGCCAGTCGGCGAGGTCGCGGCCGGTGATGCGCTCGTAGGCCTCGACGTAGCGGTCGCGGGTGGCGGCCACCACCTCGTCCGGCAGCGACGGCGGCGGCACGTCGGAGGCCCGGTCCCAACCGGACTCCGGCGAGGTCAGCCAGTTCCGCACGTACTGCTTGTCGAACGACGGCTGCACCCGGCCCGGCTCGTAGCCGTCGGCCGGCCAGAACCGGGAGGAGTCGGGGGTGAGCACCTCGTCGCCCAGCACGATGCCGTCGGCGTCGAGGCCGAACTCGAACTTGGTGTCGGCGAGGACCACGCCGCGGCTCTCCGCGTGCTCGGCGGCCCGCGCGTACACCCGCAGCGTCAGCTCCCGCAGCTGCTCGGCGCGCTCCCGGCCCACCTCGGCGGCCACGGCGTCGAAGCTGACGTTCTCGTCGTGCGAGCCGAGCTCCGCCTTCGTGGCCGGGGTGAAGATCGGCTCGGGCAGCCGGGACGCCTCGGTCAGCCCGTCCGGCAGTTCGACGCCGCACACCGCGCCGGTCGCCCGGTAGTCGACGAGGCCGGAGCCGGTGAGGTAACCGCGGGCCACGCACTCCACCGGCAGCATCTCCAGCCTGCGCACCAGCAGCGCGCGGCCGCGCACCTCGGCGGGGATGCGCGGGTCGTCGTGCGCGACGACGTGGTTCGGCACCAGCTCGGCGAGCAGGTCGAACCAGAACACGCTCATCGCCGTCAGCACCCGGCCCTTGTCCGGGATGGGGGTGTCGAGCACGTGGTCGTAGGCCGAGATGCGGTCCGACGCGACCATCAGCAGGTGCTCGTCGTCCACGGCGTGCAGCTGGCGAACCTTGCCCGCGGCGATCAGCGGGTATGCCGAGAGTGCGACCACGCGGCGATTCTCCCCCACGCCGACCGCCGCCCGGCCGAGCGGCCCTCCGGAGGCTCCGGTGCACGGCCCGTTCGCCCGGGTCGGCTGGGCGAACGGGCCGTGCACCTGCGGGATCAGAGGATGGGGGACGGGGTGTACCGGGCCGCCTCGGGGTAGCGGGCGACGACCTCGTCCACCGCGGCGACGACGGCCGCGACCTGGGCGGAGGCCGCGCCGGTGAAGGACAGCCGGTCGGCGAGCAGCTCCTCCAGCGCCGCCTTGTCCAGCGGCAGCCGCTCGTCCGCGGCGAGCCGGTCCAGCAGGTCGTTGCGCTCGATCCCCTGCTCCCGCATGGCCAGCGCCACGGCGACCGCGTTCTCCTTGATCGCCTCGTGCGCCGTCTCCCGGCCGACGCCGGCGCGCACCGCCGCCATCAGCACCTTCGTCGTGGCCAGGAACGGCAGGTAGCGGTCCAGCTCGCGGGCCACCACGGCCGGGTAGGCGCCGAACTCGTCGAGCACCGTCAGGAACGTCTCCAGCAGCCCGTCGAACGCGAAGAACGCGTCCGGCAGCGCGATGCGGCGCACCACCGAGCAGGACACGTCGCCCTCGTTCCACTGGTCCCCGGCCAGCTCGCCGCCCATCGACGCGTAACCGCGCAGCAGCACGGACAGGCCGTTGACGCGTTCGCAGGAGCGGGTGTTCATCTTGTGCGGCATGGCGCTGGAGCCGACCTGGCCGGGCTGGAAGCCCTCGGTGACGAGCTCGTGGCCCGCCATCAGCCGGATCGTCTTCGCCACCGAGGACGGCGCCGCGGCCAGCTGGGACAGCGCGGTGAGCACCTCGAAGTCCAGCGAGCGCGGGTACACCTGGCCGACGCTGGTGAGCACCTTCCCGAACCCGAGGTGCTCGGCGATGCGGCCTTCGAGGTCGGCGAGCTTCCCGGCGTCGCCGAGCAGGTCCAGCATGTCCTGCGAGGTGCCGACCGGGCCCTTGATGCCGCGCAGCGGGTAGCGGGCCAGCAGGTCCTCGACCCGGCCGAACGCGACGAGCAGCTCGTCGGCGGCCGTCGCGAACCGCTTGCCGAGCGTGGTGGCCTGCGCCGCCACGTTGTGCGACCGGCCCGCCACGACCAGCTCGCCGTGCTCGGCGGCCAGCCGCGCCAGCCGGGCCAGCACGGCGACCACGCGGTCGCGCACGTGCTCCAGGCTGCGGCGGACCTGCAGCTGCTCCACGTTCTCGGTGAGGTCGCGGGAGGTCATGCCCTTGTGCACGTGCTCGTGCCCGGCGAGGGCGTTGAACTCCTCGATGCGGGCCTTCACGTCGTGCCGGGTCTGGCGCTCGCGCTCGGCGATGGATTCCAGGTCGACCTGGTCGACGACCCGCTCGTAGTCGGCGACCGCGCCCGCGGGCACGTCGACGCCGAGGTCGGCCTGGGCGCGCAGCACGGCCAGCCACAGCTGCCGTTCCAGCACGATCTTGTGCTGCGGGGACCACAGCTCGACCAGCTCCGGCGAGGCGTAGCGGTGGGCGAGCACGTTCGGGAGGTGGGGCTTGACCGTCACGGCTGACCAGGATACTTCCCGGCCGCGGACCCCAGGACCGGGCAGTGGGCGGGCGCGGAAAATCGGTCGAGGCGGCGGGCCGTCGCGAGCTAGGTTCGGCTCGTCATGACTCCTGATCCGCGCGGCCCGCTGCGCCTGCTGTGGTCGCTGCTGCGCGACCGTCCCGCGCTGCTGGCCGCGGCACCCGTCACCGGTTCGCTGTGGCTGCTGCCGACCGCGGTGCTGCCGCTGGTCATCGGGCGCGCGCTGGACGCGGGCGTGGCCGGCCGGGACGGGTCGGCGCTGCTGCGGTGGGTGCTGGTGGTGCTGGTGCTCGGGATCGTGCAGGCGTTGGGCGCGGCGGCGCTGAGCTGGACCTCGCACACCCTGTGGCTGCACGGCGCGAGCTCCGCCGAGAAGGTGGTGCTGCACCACGTGGCGGGCCTCGGCGGCGCGCTGACCAGGCGCGTCCGCACCGGTGAGGTGGTGTCCGCAGGCTCCGCCGACATATACCAGGTGGGGCAGGCGTTCGAGGTGTCCGCCCGGCTCAGCGGAGCGGTCGTCGCGTTCCTCGCCGCCGCGGGCGCGCTGCTGACGATCTCGCCGCTGATGGCGGTGGTGGCGCTGGTCGGGGTGCCGCTGGCGACGCTGGGCATCGGGCCGCTGCTGGGCCCGCTGCGGCGCCGCGAGGAGGCGCAGCGGGAGAACCTGACCGGGCTGAACACGCTCGCCGCGGACATCGTGTCCGGGCTGCGCGTGCTGCGCGGCATCGGCGGCGAGTCCCGTTTCCACGACCGGTTCGTCGCGGCCAACCGCCGCGTCCAGGACTCCGGGGTCGCCGCCGGGCGGATCACCGCGTGGCTGGCCGGGGCGGAAGTGCTGCTGCCCGGTCTGGTGACGGTGCTGGTCACCTGGCTGGGCGCGCGGATGGCGCTGGCCGGGACGATCAGCGCCGGTGAGCTCGTCGCGTTCTACGGGGTGTCCAGCTTCCTGGTCATCCCGGTGCGCACCGCCACCGAGGCCGCGAGCACCTTCGCCTCGGCCGTCGTGGCCGCGGACCGCGCCTGCGCGCTGCTGCGGCTGCGACCGGAACCCGCCGACCCGGACGTGCCGCGGACGCTGCCCGCCGGACCGCTCGCGCTCGCAGACGAGCGCACCGGGGCCCGCGCCGACGCGGGCGAGCTCACTGCCGTCGACGCCGCCGGGCACGGCGAAGCGCTGGCCGAACGCCTCGCCCGGCACGTCGACGACGGGCCGGTGCTGGCCGGCGGCGTGCCGCTCGCGGAGGTCGCAATCGCCGAGCTGCGGGAGCGGATCGTGCTCGCGCACAACCAGGACCTGCTGTTCGCCGGTCCGGTCCGCGCCGGGATCGACCTGGGCTCGCCGGTGCCGGTGGAGGCCGCGCTGCACGCCGCCGACGCCGCGGACGTGCTCGCCGCGCTGCCCGCGGACGGCGAGCTCACCGAGCAGGGCCGCGCGCTCTCCGGCGGCCAGCGCCAGCGGCTGCTGCTGGCGCGGGCGCTGTGCAGCGACGCCGACGTGCTGGTGCTGGACGAACCCACCTCCGCGGTGGACGCGCACACCGAGGCGCGCATCGTGCGCCGCGTCCGCGACCTGCGGAAAGGACGCACCACGATCGTGCTCACGCAGAGCCCGCTGTGGCACGCGGTCGCCGACCGGGTGGTGCACGTGACGGAGGACCACGCATGACGCTGCCCCTGGCCGAGCGGACCGAGGTGCTGCGGTGGCTGCGGCGCACCGCCGCCGCCCACCGGAAGCGGTTCGCGCTGCTCGTGCTGCTGTTCGCGCTGTCCACCGCGGTCGGCCTGATCGGCCCGCAGCTGCTCGGCCGCCTGGTGGACGCGGTGGTCGCCGGAGCACCGGTGCGGCAGGTCGACCTGCTGGCGGCCGGGTTCCTGGCGGTGCTGGTGGTGCACGCGCTGCTGGCCCGCGCGGCCCGGCTGCGCGCCGCCGTGTTCGGCGAAGCCGTGCTCGCCGAGGCCCGGGAGCGGGTGGTGGGCCGCGCGCTGCGGCTGCCGCTGAGCACCGTGGAGGAAGCAGGCACCGGGGACCTGCTCAGCCGCGCCACCTCCGACGTGGACCGGCTCGACTCCACCGTCCGCGACGCGGCACCCGAGCTGACCGGGGCGGCGCTGGCGCTCGTGTTCACCGCGGCCGCGATGGTCGCCACCGCACCGCTGCTCGCCTGCGGCCTGCTGGTGGCGGTCCCGCTGCTGGTGGCGGTGAGCCGCTGCTACTTCCCGCGCGCCCGGCGGACGCTGACCAGGCTGCTCGCGGACTGGGCCGGGGTGCAGTCCGGCATCCACGAGACCGTGCGGGGCGCCCGCACCATCGACTCGCTGCGGCTCGCCGCGCGGCGCCGCGAGCACAACGACCGGGTGCTCGCGCAGGCCGTCGCCGACGAGCAGAGGCACCGCGGGCTGCTGTCGATCTTCCTGCCCGCGCTGGAGCTGTCCTACGTGCTGCCGCTCGCGGCGATCCTGCTCATCGGCGGCTGGAGCTACCACGCGGGGCTGGCGGAGCTGGGCACGGTGACGACGGTGGTGCTGTACGCGGCGGCGCTGTCCGAACCGCTGGCCGAGCTGTTCTCCTGGCTGGAGGAGCTGCAGCTGGGGCACGCGGCGCTGCGGCGGATCCTCGGGGTGCCGGGGAGCGGGGCGGGGAAGCCCGAACGCGCTGAGCATGAGCGTCGTCCCGAGCACGAGCGTTCCGCGCCCCATCGCCCGGAGCCCCACCGCGCTGCGCCCGAACGCCCAGAACTCGATCACGCTGCGCCCGATCACCCGGAGCGCGAACGCGCCGAGCCCGAACGCGCCGAATCCGATCGCGCCGCGATCAGGGACGCCGCGCTCGGGGACACCGCACCCCGCGACGCCGGACCCGAGCGCACCGAGCACCGTCCCGCGGCCGGCCGCGGCCCGTCCGAGCGAGCCGGTTCCGGCGCGCACGACCTGGTGCTGCGCGACGTCCGGTTCTCCTACCGCGCGGGCCGCGAGGTCCTGCACGGCGTCGACCTGCGGGTTCCCGCCGGGGAGCGGCTCGTCGTGGTCGGTCCGTCCGGGGCGGGCAAGTCCACGCTGGGACGGCTCATCGCGGGCGTCAGCGCACCCGACTCCGGTTCGGTCGCCTTCGGCGACGTGGAGATCACCGCGTTGCCGCCCGCCCGCGTCCGCCGGGAGGTCCTGCTGCTCACCCAGGAGCAGCACGTGTTCACCGCGAGCCTGCGGGACAACCTGTCGCTGCCCGAAGCGCGGGAGTGGACCGACCGCGAACTGCACGAGGCGCTGGCGGTGGTCGGCGCCGCCGAGTGGGCCGCGCGGCTGCCGGGCGGGCTGGACGCGGTGGTCGGCTCCGGCGGCGCGGCGGTGCCCGCCGCGGTCGCACAGCAGCTCGCGCTGGCCCGGGTGGTGCTCGCCGACCCGCACACGTTGGTGCTCGACGAGGCGACCTCGCTGCTGGACGGGGACGGCTCGCGGGAGCTGGAGCGCTCGCTGTCCCGGCTGCTGGCCGGGCGCACCGTCATCGCCATCGCGCACCGGCTGCACACCGCGCGCACCGCGGACCGGGTGGCGGTGGTGGACGGCGGACGGATCGTGGAGCTCGGCGCGCACCGCGAGCTGCTGGCGGCGGACGGCTCCTACGCCGCCCTGCACCGCGCCGCCGCGGGCGAGGACTGATTCCCGCCGTGGGGCGGTGGTCCCCGGCGGCCCGTCGCCGCCGGGACCGCTGTCGCCGGTGGCTCCGCCGCAGGCGACGGCACCGTCCTCGCGAGCACCCGCGGGTGGTCGGCGGCTTCGCCGCGTGGACACGAGCACGATCCGGAGTGGGGTGCGCGGACGGTGGCGCGCATCTCGGGCTCGGGGAGAAGCGCCTGACCTCGGAGTCCCGGATTTATGGTACGGTCGTCCCGGAACTGGAGGTAGTGATGGCTTGGATCGTGCTGATGATCTCCGGCGTGTTCGAGGCGGGCTGGGCGATCTCGCTGAAGCTCTCCGACGGCTTCAGCAAGCTGTGGCCCAGCGTGTCGTTCCTGGTGCTGGCCGCGATCAGCTTCAGCGGCCTCGCCTGGGCCATGCGCACGCTGCCCGCCGGCCCCGCCTACGCGGTGTGGACCGGCATCGGCGCCGCGCTCACCGCCGTGATCGGCATGGTGTGGCTCGGTGACGCCGTGTCCGCGCTCAAGGTGGTGTCGCTGGTGCTCATCGTCGCCGGGGTGATCGGGCTGAACCTCGCCGGATCGCACTGACTCCTAGGATCGGGCGTCATGACAGCGGCCACCCCCAAGGGCGAACGCCGCCGCCACGCACTCGTCGCGGCGGCGGCGGAACTGCTCGCCGAAGGCGGGCTCGAAGCGGTGCGGCACCGCGCCGTGGCGGAACGCGCCGGGCTGCCGCTCGCGTCCACCACCTACTACTTCACCTCGCTCGACGACCTCGTCGCCGCCGCCGTCGCGCACGAGGGCCGCGCGGAGCTCGCCGCGGGCCGCGCCCGGCTCGACGGGCTCGCCGACGAGCTCCGCACCACCGAGGACGTCGTGGAACTGGTGCTGGACCTGCTGCTGGGCACCGGATCCCGGATCGGCGGCACCGAGCCGGTGCTGCTGCGCTACGAACGGCTCGTCGGCTCGCCGCGGCGGCCGTACCTGGCGCCGCTGATGCGGGAGCTCACCGGGGAGCTGAAGGACCTGCTCGGCGAGATCCTCGCCCGCAGCGGCAGACCCGTCGACCGCGAGCAGCTGGACGAGCTCATCGCGCTCGTCGACGGGACCGTGGTGAACGCGCTCATCGAGAGCGATCCCGAGCCGCGCCGCGCGGCCCGCAGGACCCTCCGCCGCAGGCTCGGCTGACCGGTCAGAAGCGGGGCGCCAGGTCCGCCGCGATGCCGCCGAGGCGGTCGGCGAACGGCGCCGTCGGCGCGCCCATCGGCTCGCTGAGCACCGTCAACGTCCGGCCGCTGCGCGTCGGCACCTCCACCACCTCGGTGTGCGGCGCCCGGCCCTCCGCGGCCGCGGGTTTCGCGCCGGACGGGCTCAGCAGCAGCGCCACCTTCCCCGACACCGCGCCCTCCCGGACCGGGACCGCGGCGGTCCGCGACCCGATCGGGCAGGAGCCGTCGGCACCCGTCGGCCGGGTGCTCCCCGCCTCCGGCAGCTGCTCGGCCAGCGCCGCGGCCAACGCCGAATCCGGTGCGCCGCACTCGGCGCCCGCCTTCGGGTCGCCCAAGGTGATCGGGCCGGAGCGCGGCGTCGCGGGCTCCTGCGGCAGCGCCATCGGCGCCTGCGTCGGCTCGGCCGGGGCCTGCGCCACCGGTTCCCCGGACTGGCCGAAGAACCCGGTGCCCACGCCGACCCCGCCGACCAGCACGGCCGCCGCGACCAGCGAGCCACCGGCGAACGCCGTGCGGCGGCGCGCCGTCACCCGGCGGGACCCGCGCAGCACGTCCTGCTCGTCGAACGACGCCTCGGGCGCGTCGCGGGCCGCGTTGCGGAAGAGCTGTTCCAGCTCGGTCTCGTTCACTTGCCGCACCTCCTCACGACGTCGATCGAAGATCGTCGAGCTGGCCGCCCAAGGCCTCGCGCAGCGCCTCCAGCCCACGGGCCGACTGGCTCTTCACGGTGCCTTCGCTGCACTTCATCACCTCGGCGACCCCGGCGACGTCGAGCCCCTCCAGGAATCGGAGCACCAGCACGGCCCGCTGCTTCGGCGGCACCTGGCGCAGCCCGGCGACCAGCGTCTGCCGGGTCGCGATGCCGTCTTCGACCGAGCCGCCGGTGGGCCGGTCCGGGAGCACGTCGGTGAACTTCTCGCGGCGCCACGGCCGCCGGGACTCGTCGATCACGGCTCGGCTGAGCGTGCGGCGGACGTACGCGTCCAACGCACCCTTGTCCCGCACCTTGCGCCAATGCCGGTGCAAGGAGATGAACGCGGTCTGGGCCAGGTCGTCCGCGCGGTGCCAGTCACCGCACATCATGTACGCCATCCGACGAACCGCCTCCCGCCGAGCCGCGAAATACTCCGCGAACTCCTGCTCCTCGCGCTGGTCCACGCGGAACTCTCCGCTCGTCCGTGCTTGCACTGCTGGGACGGTGCGCCCGGCACCTGTGGTTGCACGCCGCCGCGAAAACGAACGGTGCGCGTGCAGAACCTTAGTGAAGGCGGACCGCCCGGCCGAGCCGCCACCGGTGGAGTTCCGGGCCGCGCAGGTCAGCCGCGCGAGCACCCGCTGCGATCACCCGGATGCGCGGTGCCACGGCCCCGAGCGGGCCGATCGGAATCCTCCGACCAGTTGCCTCGACCCCCCGCTGATGTGGTGTGATCGGTTCGTGACCCGAACGGCCCCCATCGACCTGCGTTCCGACACGGTCACGCGCCCCGACGAGCGGATGGCCGCGGCGATGGCCGACGCCGAAGTCGGCGACGACGTGCTCGACCACGACCCGACCATGCGCGCGCTGGAGGAGCGGGCCGCGCAGCTGCTCGGCACCGCCGCCGCGCTGTGGGTGCCCAGCGGCACGATGGGCAACCTGATCGCGCTGTCGGTGCACCTGCGCCGCGGGGACCGGTTCCTCGCGCCGCGCGGCGCGCACGTGCTGCACCACGAGCTGGGCTCCGCCGCGTGGCTCGCCGGGGGCATGCCGGAACCGCTGGAGTGGGACGCCGGCCCGGGGCGGCCCACCGCCGACTCGGTGCGTGCGCACGCGAGCGGCGACCGGCGCTACGACGCGCTGCACACCACGCTGCTGTGCCTGGAGAACACGCACAACGCGGCGGGTGGCGCGGTCATCCCGCCGCACGAGCACGCCCAGCTCGCCGCGGCCGCCCGCGACCGCGGGCTGCACGTGCACCTAGACGGCGCGCGGATCTGGAACGCCGCCACCGCGCTCGGGTTGCCGCCCGCCGCGCTGACCGTCGGGGTCGACACGGTGCAGGCCTGCCTGAGCAAGGGGCTCGGCGCCCCCGTCGGATCGGTGGTGGCCGGGACCAGCGACTTCGTCGCCGAGGCGCGGCGGGTGCGCAAGATGCTCGGCGGCGGCGTCCGGCAGGGCGGGGTGCTCGCGGCGGCCGGGCTGGTCGCGCTGGACCGGATCGCGGACCTGGCGGCGGACCACCGGCACGCGGCGCTGCTCGCCGACGGGCTCACCGAGCTCGGCTGGGACGTCACCGCCCCGCAGACCAACATCGTGCTGGCCGCGGTGCCGGACGTGCGGCTCACCCTGGACCGGCTGCGGGAGATCGGGGTGCTCGCGGTGCCGATGGACGGGAACGTGCGGTTCGTGACGCACCGGGACGTGGGCGAGCGGGACGTCCAGGAGGTGCTGCACCGGATCTCCCGCAGCGGCGGCGCGGACCGGCCGGCCGGGATCCCGCAGGCGGGCTGACCCGGGATCAGCTCCCGGTGGCCAGCCTGCGCCTGCGGTGGGCGGCCATCCGGACCGGGGCGTTGTGCTCACCGCGGCCGCGGTAGCCGCCGACCCGCTGCACCACCTCGAAGAACACCCGCGAGCCCGGCACCGCCACCGAGAAGTGCAGGTACTCGCCGCGCGCGTCCCGGTCGTAGAGCACCGAGCACTCCCGCAGCCGCGCCGCGAGCCCCGGGTCCAGCTCCAGCCGGGCGTCCAGGTCGTCGTAGTAGTTGTCCGGGATCGCCACCACCGGCGCGCCCAGCTCCCGCACCGCGCGCGCGGTGGCGAACACGTCGTCGGTGCTCAGCGCCACGTGCTGCGGGTTCGGCACGGCGGGCGCCCACGAGCCGCGGCGCAGCACCGCCGAGTCCAGCGCCAGCCGCACCGTCCCGCCCGGGTCCAGCACCAGCCTGCTGCGCACCAGCCCGAACGGGGCGGCGAACTCCACCGGCGGCTCCGGGTCGAGGCCCAGCACCGAGCGGTAGAACAGGATCGCCTCGTCGAAGTGGTCGAACGGCTGGGTCATCGCGACGTGGTCGATGCCGGTGACGCCCGCGCCCGCGGTGCCGCCCGGCTCGGGGTCGAAGTCGCCGAGCCAGCTCGCGTCCCGGTCCGCGCCGGTGCGGCAGAAGAACAGGGCGGTGCCGTCCGGTGCGGCCACCGAGGACAGGTCCGCCTCGTCGGGCCGGGCGGAGCGCGGCAGCACCGGCGCGAGCAGCCCTTCGGCGCGGCGGGTGGCGGCGCGCGGGTCGGCGCTGTGCACGCCGATCGCGGCGAGCGCCCCGCCGCCGCGGTGCTCGGGCCGGTCCGGCCCGGTGTTCACCAGGATCCGCGCGTCCCCCTGCTCCCAGAGGCGCACCGGTTTGGAGCGGTGCCGCCCGGCCGGCCGGAAGCCGAGCGCGGCCAGCGTCGAGCCCAGCCGCTCGCCCGCGCCGGCGTCGGCACCGAGCTCCACGAACGCCGGTCCGGCCAGCTCGGGCGGTTCGGGCAGGCTCCGGCCGCCGACGACGGGCCCCGCCGGTACCGCGGCCTCCTCCAGCGCCAGCAGCGAGCGCATCGCGTCCACCGCGGCCGGGCCCGGATCGGCCTGCCGGAACACGTCGTTGAAGACCTCCAGGGACAGCGGCCCCGCGTAGCCGGCGGCGAGCACCGCGCCGAGGAAGCCCGCCAGGTCGAACTCGCCCTGGCCGGGGAACAGCCGGTGGTGCCTGCTCCACTGCAGCAGGTCCATGTTCATCCGCGGGGCGTCGGCCAGCTGCAGGAAGAACAGCTTCTCGGCGGGGATGGTGCGGATCGTGGTGGGGTCGCCGCCGCGGGACAGGATGTGGAAGCTGTCCAGGCACACGCCGAGCGCGGGGTGGTCGGCGCGGCGCACGATGCGCCAGGCCCGCTCGTAGGTGTCCACGAACCGGCCCCAGGCGAGCGCTTCGTAGCAGATCCGGATGCCGCGCCCGGCGGCGAGCTCGGCGAGGTCGTGCAGCTGCTCGGCGGCCAGGTCGTCGTCGTCCACGGCCTCCGGGGACACCGAGGAGCACACCAGCGCCAGGTCGGCGCCGAGGCGCGCCATCAGGTCGAACTTGTGCTCGGCGCGGCGCAGGTTGGCGCGCAGCACGTCGCGCGGGACCGCTTCGAAGTCGCGGAACGGCTGGTACAGGTCGATGGCCAGGCCGAGGTCGGCGCACTGCGCGCGGATCCGCTCCGGGGTGGCGGCGGAGGCGATCAGGTCGTTCTCGAAGATCTCCACCCCGTCGAAGCCGGCCGCGGACGCGGCGGTGAGCTTGTCCTCCAGCGACCCGGACAGGCAGACCGTGGCGATGGAGCGGGCGCGTTCAACGGGCTGCGTGGACACGGGGGCCTCCGGGTTCGGTCACGAGGGTCTCGAAGTGGCGCAGCATCCGCTCCGGGTCGGGTTCCCGCCCGGTGAACAGCCGGAACGCGTCGGCGGCCTGGAACACGGCCATGCCGCCGCCGTCGAGGACGCGGCAGCCGCGGGCGCGGGCGGTGCGGACGAGCTCGGTCTCCAGCGGCCGGTACACCACGTCGGCGACCCACAGCCCGGGGTGCAGCACGTCGGCGGGCACCGGCAGCCCGGGGTGGGCGGCCATGCCGACCGGCGTGGCGTGCACCAGCCCGTCGGCGCCGGTGAGCGCGGCGACGGGGTCGAAGCCGCCGGAGCTCGCGCGGTCCGGGCCGAACCGGCCGCGCAGCGCGGCGGCGAGCTCGGCGGCCCGGGCCTCGTCCAGGTCGAGCACGTGCAGCGAGCCGGTGCCGAGGGTGAGCAGCCCGTGCGCCACGGCGGCCCCGGCCCCGCCCGCGCCGAGCAGCACGACCCGGTCCACCGGCACGTCCGGCAGGCCGCGGCCGAAGCTGCGGGCGAACCCGGACCAGTCGGTGTTGTGCCCGACCGCGCCGTCCGCGGTGAACACGACGGTGTTCACCGCCCCGAGGGCCGCCGCGTCCGGGGACAGCTCGTCGAGGTGGCCGAGGACCAGCTGCTTCGCCGGGTGGGTGATGTTGAGGCCGGTGAACCCGGTGAGCCGGGCCGCGCGCAGCAGCTCGCCGACGGCGGTGGCGGGCGGCCCGATCCGGTCCAGGTCGAGCCGCCGGTACAGGCAGCGCAGCCCGAGCTCGGCGGCTTCCCGCTCGTGCAGGGCCGGGCTGAGGGAGGGGCCGATGCCCGCACCGACCAGTCCGGTGAGGTATCCGTCGTCGCCGATGGCAGCCACCTCCGTCCCGCGGGCCGCGGCCCGCAGCGCAATGAACGAACTAGCTAGTACACAGTAGCCCGGCGGCGCACCGCGGCCAAGGACCGCGGATTAGGCTGGGCGTGATCGAGCGGCCCGGACCGGTGGCTGACCGGCCGGAACCGGCGGAGCCCGGCTCCGGCGACCGCGCCCACGAGACGACGAGGGGAGCTCCCGTGGTGGCACCACCGCCCCCCGCGCCCGAACCAGGCGGCGCCCGGCCGGCGGACGAACCGCGCCAGCGCGACGCCGAGCGCACCCGCGCGGAACTGCTCGACGTGGCGCTCGCCGAGTTCGCCGACAAGGGCTACGCCGGAGCCAGGGTCGACGAGATCGCCGCCCGCACCAGCACCACCAAGCGGATGATCTACTACTACTTCGGCGGCAAGGAGCAGCTCTACATCGCCGCCCTGGAGCGCGCCTACGCCGCGATCCGCGGCGTGGAGCAGGGCCTCGACGTGGCCGACCTGGACCCGGTGGCCGCGATCCGCCGGGTCGCCGAATCGACCTTCGACCACCACGAGTCGCATCCGGCGTTCATCCGGCTGGTGTCCATCGAGAACATCGACCACGGCAGGCACCTGGCGAAGTCCGCGGAGCTGCCCGGGCTGGGCACGCCCGCGCTGGAGGTGCTGACCGGGATCCTGGAGCGCGGCCGCGCGGCGGGGCTGTTCCGGGCGGACGTGGACGCGCTGGACGTGCACCTGGCGATCAGCTCGTTCTGCGTGTTCCGCACCGCGAACCGGCACACCTTCCAGGCGATCTTCGGCCGGGACATGCTGGCGGCGGACCGCCGGGAGCACTACCGCCGGATGGTCGGCGACCTGGTCGTCAGCTACCTGACCGCGGCTCCCGAAGCCGGCTGAGGCGCCTGCCGCCCGCCCGGACCCTGCCGCCCGGACCCTGCCGAGCGGGGGCGCCTGCGGACGCGGACCGCCTCGCAGGCCGGGCACCGGGACGCGATCGAGCCTTGACACGGGTGTGCCGCCACCGCACAGTTGCGAACTAACCAGGTGGTACATAACTGCTTCTCGCTGTTCCGAGCAACGGAGCAAGGACCGTCAGGAGCTACTCGGTGACCGAGACCCGCACGCCCGCGACGCCGGGCGAACACCGCAAAGCCGCGTGGGCGGCCTGGATCGGCAGCGCGCTGGAGTACTACGACTTCTTCATCTACGGCACCGCCGCGGCGCTGGTGTTCAACAAGATCTTCTTCCCGGCCTCCTCGCCCGCCACCGGCACGCTGCTCGCGCTCGCCTCGTTCGGCGTCGGCTACCTGGCGCGGCCGGTCGGCGCGTTCGTGCTCGGCCACGTCGGCGACCGGTTCGGGCGCAAGCGGGTGCTCGTGCTCACCGTGCTGCTGATGGGGCTCGCCACCGTCGGCGTCGGCTGCCTGCCCACCTACGAGCAGATCGGCGTCGCCGCACCGATCACGCTCGTCGCGCTCCGGCTGCTGCAGGGGTTCTCCGCCGCCGGGGAGCAGTCCGGCGCCAGCTCCATGACCCTCGAACACGCGCCGGAGCACCGCCGCGGCTACTTCACCAGCTTCACGCTCAGCGGCACCCAAGCCGGGCAGATCCTCGCCACCGCGGTCTTCCTGCCGATCGCCGCGATGCCGCAGGAGCAGCTGCTCACCTGGGGCTGGCGGGTGCCGTTCTGGCTCAGCGGCGTCGTCGTCATCGTCGCCCTCGTCATCCGGCGCACCCTCGACGAAACACCCGTGTTCCAGCGGGAATCCGCCAAGGAGGACCGCGAGCCGCCGATCGCCGCGCTGTTCCGCGAGCACCGGGCCGACGTGCTGCGCGTGGTGGTGGCCTCCACCGTCGCGGCCGTGAGCACCATCTTCACCGTGCACGCCCTGAGCTACGCGGTGAACACCGTCGGCCTGGAGCGCAGCCCGATGCTGTGGGTCGGGGTGCTGGCGAACGTGGTGGCGCTGGCGGCGATCCCGCTGTGCGCGCTGCTGTCCGACCGGATCGGGCGCAAACCCGTGTTCATCGGCGGGACCGCGGCCTGCGCGGTGCTCATGTTCGGCTACCTGTGGTCGATCTCCACCGGGCGGTACTCGCTGATCTTCCTGACCGGGATCCTGCTGTTCGGCATCGCCTACAGCGCCCCGAACGGGGTCTGGCCCGCGTTCTACGCCGAGATGTTCCCCCCGAAGGTGCGGCTGTCCGGGATGGCCGTCGGCACCCAGATCGGGTTCGCCGTCGCCGGGTTCTCGCCCAGCATCGCCGAGGCCGTCGGGCCCGGGCGGGACGGCTGGTTCGCGGTGTCCGCGTTCATCGCCGCGCTCTGCGCCTGCAACATCGTCGCGGTGCTCACCGCACGGGAGACGCACCGCGTGCCCACCGACGAACTCGGCAGGCGCGGCGGTCCGGCACCGGAACCGGTCGCGGCCGGGTGAGCGCGGGAGGCGGCGGGGCCGGGCCCCGCGCCGGGGCGCGCGGCGCCCCCCCCCCCGGGACCGCAGCACCGGACCGTCATCCAGCTCGCGCAGTCCGACCGCGCCTACCCGAGCGCGGAAGAGCTGCGCGC
>NZ_JAIUKC010000178.1:0-21747 GCF_020177435.1 Saccharopolyspora sp. 7B
TGTTGGGTGCTGGCGTCATCGTGTGCCGCGCTCAGCCTTTTGTGTGTGGGTGGTGGGTGGTCCCCACGGGTGGTGGGTGTGGCTTGGGGTGGATTTTCTCTTCGTATCCCCCCACCCCGGGGGGGGGGGGGGGGGGCCACCGCGCCCGCGACTTCCAGCAGCGCCCCGGCAGCTCCACCCTCGCCGCCCGCGCGGGCGACCGCGGCACCTGGTCGCTCGACGTCGGTGACCGCGCCTGGACCTACGCCGAGACCGGGCCGGCCGTCGCGGTGAACGCCGTCGGCGAGGGCGGCCCGCTGCTGGCGCTCACCGCCGACGGCGTGCTGCACGCCCACGACCCGGAAACCGGGGAGCAGACCGCGGAAACCCGCGTCACCGCGCGGCCGGTGGACCCGGCCGGACCGCTGCCGGTGATCCTGGTGGACACCTCCCGCGCCTACGTCAACGACGTCGCCACCGGCACCGTGCACGAGATCGACTACAACGACTCGCTGCGCCAGGCCCGCCGGTTCGAGCTCGGCGGGCAGGCCACGCACGTGGTGGAGACCGGCCGATGAGCGCCCGGCTCACGGCCGCCGTCGCGGTGCTCGCCGCGCTGCTCGGCCTCACCGCCTGCACCGGTTCCGCGCAGCGCGCCGAGATCGTGGTGACCACCAACATCCTCGGCGACATCACCCGCAACGTCGTCGGCGACCAGGCCGAGGTGTCGGTGCTGATGCGCCCCGGCGCCGACCCGCACTCGTTCGGGATCTCCGCGCAGCAGGCCGCGGAGGTGGAGCTCGCCGAACTCGTCGTGCACAACGGGCTCGGGCTCGAAGAAGGCGTGCAGCGCACCGTCGACGCCGCCCGCGGCGCCGGGGTCGCCACCCTGCCCGTCGCCGAACGCGTCGACCCGATCGACTACACCGGCGACGAATCCCGCGGCCAGGCCGACCCGCACTTCTGGACCGACCCGAGCCGCGTCGCCGAGGCCGTCGACCTCATCGCGCAGCAGGTCGTCGAGCACGTCGACGGCGTCGACCCGGCGGTGGTGCGGGCCAACGCGGACCGCTACCGGGGCGAGGTCGAGGCGCTCGACGGCGAGACGGCGCGGCGCTTCGCCGAGTTGCCCGCCGAACGACGCAAGCTCGTCACCAACCACCACGTGTTCGGCTACCTCGCGCAGCGCTACGACTTCGAGGTGATCGGCGCGGTCATCCCCAGCGGGACCACGCTGGCCTCCCCCAGCGCCGCCGACCTCGCCGACCTCGCCGGAGCCGTGCGCGCCGCCGGGGTGCGGGCCGTGTTCGCGGACTCCTCGCAGCCCGACCGGCTCGCCCGCGCGCTCGCCGACCAGGCGGGGCTGGACGTGCGGGTGGTGCCGCTGTTCTCCGAATCGCTGAGCCCGCCCGGTGGCGGCGCCGCGACCTACCTGGAGATGGCGCGGGCCAACGCCGACGCCATCGCCACCGGACTCGCCGGATGACCCGGCGCGCGAACCTCCCACCGCACGAGAGAAGAGGACCGATCATGCCTTCCTCCAGCAAGATCGCGAGCATCGCCGCCGCGGCGCTGGTGCTCGGCGCCTGCGCCGCCCCCTCGCCGGAACCCGCGGCGGAACCGCCGACGGGCCCGCCGGTGCCGGAACCGATCGTGGCGAGCTACGACGGCGGCATCTGGGTGCTCGACGGCCGCACCCTCCAGGTCGCCGCGGACCTCCCGCTGCCCGGGTTCAACCGGCTCAACCCCGCGGGCGACGACGAGCACGTGGTCGTCTCCACCTCCGAGGGCTTCCAGCTGCTGGACGCCGCGCACCCCGAGCTGACCGACGTGAAGTTCCCCGGCGCGAAGCCCGGCCACGTCGTGCGCCACGCCGGCCGCACCGTGCTGTTCAGCGACGGCACCGGGGAGGTCACCTCCTTCGACCCGGCGCAGCTCGGCGACGGGAAACCCGCCACCGAGCACCACACCACCGCCGAACCGCACCACGGCGTCGCCGTCGAGCTGGAGGGCGGCGAACTGCTCACCACCCTCGGCAACGAGGACGAGCGGGTCGGCATCGTCGTGCTCGACGCGGACCGGAAGGAGATCGCCCGCAACGAGGACTGCCCCGGCGTGCACGGCGAGGCGACCGCGCAGGGCGGTGCCGTCGTCGTCGGCTGCGAGGACGGCGCGGTGCTCTACCGGGACGGGAAGATCACGAAGATCCACAGCCCCACCGAGTACGGCCGGATCGGCAACCAGGCCGGTTCCGAGCACTCCCCCGTGGTCCTCGGCGACTACAAGCAGGACGAGGACGCCGAGCTGGAGCGCCCCGAGCAGGTCTCGCTCATCGACACCGCCACCGGCTCGCTGAAGCTGGTCGACCTCGGCACCAGCTACACCTTCCGGTCGCTGGCCCGCGGCCCGCAGGGCGAAGCGCTGGTGCTCGGCACCGACGGCGGCCTCCGCGTCATCGACCCGGCCGCGGGACGCGTCGTGCGGACCATCCCGGTCACCGGGTCCTGGCAGGAGCCGCTGGAGTGGCAGCAGCCGCGGCCCGCGCTGTTCGTCCGCGGCGGCACCGCCTACGTCACCGACCCGGGCGAGAAGGTGATCCACGCGATCGACCTCGCCACCGGCGAGAAGACCGCGACCGGGCAGCTGCCCGCCGCGCCCAACGAGCTCAGCGGCGTGCAGGCCTGACCCCGGATCGATCGAGGACGCGGCCCCGGCGGACCACCCGCCGGCCCCGCGTCGCGTTCGCCGAGTTGCCGACACATGCGCGCCCACTAATGTGACGGGGGCCGGAAGGTTGCTCCATCCGGCGGTCGTGTCCGAACGAAACGCAGTTGCGAGGTTTTCATGACCACCGCTCACGCCCAGCACACCGACCACCAGCACGCGCACGGACCGGATTGCGGGCACGTGGCCGTCCCGCACGGCGACCACACCGACTACGTGCACGACGGGCACCTGCACCGCGCTCACGACGACCACTACGACGAGTGCGAGCAGACCGAGCACGTCGCGCACGACGGGCACTCGCACGTGCACGGCTCCGGCTGCGGCCACGTCGCCATCCCGCACGGGGACCACACGGACTACCTGCACGACGGGCACCGCCACGCCGCGCACGACGACCACTACGACGAGCACTGACGAACCGCACCACCCCGGGGGGGGGGGGGGGGGCGCCCCCCCCCCCCGGGGGGGGGCGGGGGGGGGGCGGCCCCCCGGCGACCCCGCCACGGACAGCCCCCCCCCCCCCCCCCACCACCCCCCCCCCCCCCCCCAACCCCCCCCCCGCCCCCCCCGCCCCCCCCCCGGCCGCCCCGGTTTTCGTCGCCGGGCCAGGAGAACTCCGTCGGAAGACGCGTCCAGTGCACCCGCCGCGCGCTGGCGGTCGCCGCACCCGCGCAGCCGACCACTGCGGACCGCAGCACCTACCGGAAGGCCCGCGGGTCGCTGGTGGCGCCGAAGGTTCGGTCGGCGCAGGCCGCCTGCGAGTTGGCCGGTGCCCGGTGACCACCGCCGTCCCGAGCGCTCGTTCCTGCGCTCGGGACGGTTCGCCGCTTCACGACTCCGACGCCACCAACCGCAGCTCGGTCCCCGCCGCCCGGATCCCCTCCGCCGCCGCGTCGGCCAGCGCGGCGTCGGTGACGACCTCGTCGAAGGCGGTCAGCGGCGCGACCTTGTAGCGCCCGAACGTCCCGTACTTGGAGGATCCGGCGACCAGCAGGGATTTCGAGGCGGTGGCCATCGCGGCGTGCTTGACCTCCACCTTGCGCTCGGACGGCGTGGTGACGCCGCGCAGCAGGTCCCAGGAGCTGGCGCTGACGAACGCGACGTCCAGTGCGAGCTGCCGCAGCGTGGCGGCGGCGAGCCGTCCGACGGTGGAGCGGTTCGCCGGTTCGACGAGCCCGCCGAGGTGGATCACGTCGAGGTGGGTGGCGGGCAGCAACCGCTCCACGGCGGTGAAGTCGTTGGTGACGACGGTGAGCTCCGCGCGCTCCACCAGCAGCGGGATCATGGTGAGCATCGTGGTGCCCGCGTCGAGGTAGACGGTCATGCCGTCGCGGACGTGCCGGGCCGCTTCCCGCGCCATCGCCTGTTTCGCGGGCTGCTCGGTGACGGACTTGTCCTGGTAGGTCGGTTCGGCGTGCAGCTGGCTGGCGATGCGGGCGCCGCCGGGCACGGAGAACACGAGCCCGCGGCGTTCGAGTTCGGCGAGGTCGCGGCGCACCGTCATGTGCGAGATGCCGAACAGCTGGGTGATCTGCTGGACGCTGAGCACGCCTTCGCGCCGCAGGTGCTTGACCAGTTGTTCGCGCCGCTGGTCCGGAATGAGCGGCGGGTTGCCCGACGCGTCCATGCCCTGCTCCCGTCTCGTGCCGCCGGGCTGCTCCGCCCGGCGGCTCCCATTGTCGCGGCCGTCCGCCCGGGGCTCCGCGGAACCCGCTGGAAACCCCGCCCGCCCGGGCGCGCCGGGGGGGGGGGGGGCTCGATCAGGTGACCAGCGCGCTCAGCAGCAGGACGCCGCCGAGGCTCAGCACCGACTGCACGGACAGCATCAGCGTCCAGGTCCGGAAGGTCTGGGCGACGCTGAGCTGGAAGTACTCCTTGAACAACCAGAACCCGGAGTCGTTGACGTGCGAGAGCATCACCGCGCCGGACGCGGTGGCGAGCACCAGCAGCTCCGGCGACAGCCCCGGGTAGGCGGCGACGAGCGGCGCGACGATCCCGGTGGCCGCCGCGGTCGCGACGGTCGCGGAGCCGAGGCAGACCCGCAGCAGCGCGGCGGTGAGCCACGCCAGCAGCAGCGGTGGCACCGCCCAGTCCACGGCGTACTGGGTGATCAGCTGGTCGACCTCGGTGGCGGAGAGCATCTCCTTGAGCCCGCCGCCGGCACCGAGGATGAGGATGATCGCGCCGACCGGCCCGAGCCCCTTGGCCGCCATCTTCTGCAGCTTCGCCAGCCCGAACCCGGATCGCACGCCGAGCGCGAAGAACGCGAACACGACGGCGACGAGCAGCGACAGCACCGGGGTGTCGCAGGCTTCGAACACGACGTGCGCCCAGCCGCCCGGCGCGGCCACGGTGGTGCCGAGGGTGCCGATGAGCATCAGCCCGGCGGGCAGCAGCACGGTGATCAGCGCGAGCACCAGGGACACCGGCCGGCGGAGCTCGTCCTCGGCGGGCCCGGGGTCGGGCACCGGGGACTTGTCCAGGTCCGGCGCGGGCCCGAACCAGCGGGACAGCAGCGGCGTGAGCACCGGCCCGCACAGCACCATCACCGGGATCGCGATGAGCAGCCCGTAGAAGATGGTGAGCCCGGTGTTCGCGTCGTAGGCGGCGACCGCCAGCGTCGGCGCCGGGTGCGGGGGCAGCAGCCCGTGCGAGACGTAGAGCCCGGCGGCCATCGGCAGGCCCACGAACAGCAGGTGCGAGCCGGTGCGCTTGGCGACGGCGTACACCAGCGGCACCAGCATCACGAAGCTGACGTCGAACAGGTGCGGCATGCCGATGAGCAGCGCCGCGGTGGCGATGGCGGCGGGAATCCACTTGACGGGCCGGGCGCCGATGAACGCGGTGGCGATGCGGTCGGCGCCGCCGGAGCCGAGCAGGATGCCGCCGAGGATGGTGCCGAGGCCGATGACGGGCCCGGTGTCGCTGAGCGCGTCACCGAAGCCGGTCTGGAAGTGCTCGGCGGTCTCACCGGGTGCGATGCCGTTGGCGAAGCCGAGGCCGAGCGCGGCGATCATCAGCGCGAGGAACGGGTGCAGCTTCATCTTGGTGATGAGCAGGATCAGCACCACGATCGCGCCCGCCGCGAGCAGCAGCGGGGTCAGTTCGGTGCTCATCTGGTCTCCTCGCCCTGCTGCCAGGCCTCGACGAGGGCGGGGTCCGGGTTCGCCAGGTCGGACAGGGCGATCAGCTCGCCCGCGGCGACGTCGCGGCGCAGCGTCGCGTGCGCGGCGAGGTACAGCGGCGCGACGTCGGCGGGGGCCTCGTCGCCGCGCAGCAGCACGGCCTGCACGCCGGTGACGTCGTGGTGGTGCCCGCCCATGTCGAGGACGGTGCCCGCGGCGAGGTCCTGCTTCGCGCGCCCGGCGAGCACGGCGTGCCTGCGGGGTTCGCGGGTGAGCGCGTCGCGGCCGCGGGCGACGAGGTCGAGCAGCGTCGCCGGGGTTTCCACGCCCATGAGGTGGAAGGGCAGGTAGAGGACGGCGTAGCGGCCGTCGCGGCTGACGACGTGGCCCTTCTCGGCGAGGATCCGCCAGGTCTCGGCGTCGTTGGTGCGCAGCACGACGAACTCGCCGCCGGCGAACGAAGCCTCGCCGGGCAGCCGCAGCGCGCTGAACACGTCCACGGCGCCGGGTTCGCGCAGCACGCCGCCGTCCTCGCGCAGCGCGTAGACGTCGGCGAGTTCGGCGACCCGCGCGACCGGGTAGTGCAGCAGTTCCACGTCGGGCCGGAATCCGGTGCCGTTGGCGACGACCGCCATCTCGCAGTAGTCGGCGGTGGCGCCGGTGGGCAGCGCGGCGACGGCCTCGGCGCGGGCGGCGAGGGTGGCGCGCACGTCGTCGCCGAGGGTGAGCAGCTCGCCGAGCTCGGGCGCGTCGACGGTGCGGTCGAGCTGGGTGACGGTCCCGCGTTCGGGGTCGTGGACGAGGTCGTACTCGGTGGACTTGCCGATGGCGACGACGTCCATGCCGAGCAGCCGCGCCCGGTCCAGCAGCTTGAGCAGGTTGCCGGGCTGGTCGCCCTCGGCGGGCAGGTAGGCGACGTCGTTGGCGGCGGCGATCCGGGCCAGGTGCAGCCCGGCGACGGAGTCGACCTCCTTGCTGACCATGGCGACGTGCCTGCCGAGTTCGAGCGCGGTGCGCGCCATCGCGTAGCCGTGGGCGGGGCTGCCGGTGGCTTCGACGAGCACGTCCCAGGCTCCCGCGCCGATGAGTTCGTGGTCGGCGACGAGCGCGATGTTCCCGTCCGCGGTGGCGGCGGCGGTCTCCGCGGCGTCGGCGCAGGTGCGCAGGCGCGCTTCGGGATACCCGAGTTCGAGGCACAGCGCGCGCAGCCGGGGGACGTCGACGTCGCAGAGCACGGCGGGTTCGAGCGCGGGGATCAGCCTGGTCTGCGCCAGCAGGGTGCGGGCGAAGCCGCCCGCCGCTCCGGAGAGCGCGTACCCGACGGGCCGTTCGCCGGTGCCCGGTGGGCGTGGCTGCTCGTTCATGGGTCTCCTCGTTGAGTCCTGGCGCCGCGATAGCTCGGGGAGCCGCGCGCCCCCACGGCCGATCGGGTGGAACCGGGATCACACTGGTTCACAGAAGATATTCACTGATTCACATCAGAGTCAAGCGTGCTAACATATTTTCACGGCCGCGGTGCGGTTCGCCCGCGACTCCCGATCCGGGCGATCCCCCGGCCGTCCTCAGACCCCGTCCGCGCGCGCCGTGGACCCGCCCGCCAGGGAGGACGCATGCCGCTGCTCGGCGCGATCGCCGACGACTTCACCGGGGCGACCGACCTCGCGACGATGCTCGTCTCCCGCGGCTTCCGCACCGCCGTGGTGATCGGCACCGCGGCGCCCGCCGAACCGCTCGACGAACTGGACGCGGTGGTGGTGGCGCTGAAGTCCCGCACCGCGCCGGTCGAGGAGGCCGTGCGGGACTCGCTCGCCGCGGTGCGCTCGCTGCGCGCCGCCGGCTGCGAGCGGATCTACCTCAAGTACTGCTCCACGTTCGATTCCACGCCCGAGGGCAACATCGGGCCGGTGGTGGACGCGGTGCTCGACGAGCTCGACGTGCCGGGCGCGGTGGTGGTGCCGTCGTTCCCCGCGACCGGCCGCACCGTGCACCGCGGACACCTGTTCGTCGGCGACCAGCCGCTGGCGGAGAGCCCGATGCGCGACCACCCGCTGACCCCGATGCGGGACTCGAACCTGCTGCGGCTGCTGTCCCCGCAGACCCGCCGGCCGGTGCGGCTGGCCGGGCACGACGTGGTGCGCGCCGGGGCCGAGGCGGTGCGCGCGAGCCTGGCCGAGCACGGCGACGCGCTGGTGGTGGTCGATGCCGCCACGGACGAGGACCTCGCGGTGATCGCGGCGGCCACCGCGGACGCGCCGGTGCTCACCGGTGGCGCGGGGCTCGCACTCGGGCTCACCGGTCCGCACCCGGGGCGGGCCCGCGCGGGATCGGCCGGTCCGGGCCCGGCGGTGGTGCTGGCGGGCAGCGCATCGGCCGCGACCCGGTCCCAGGTCACGCACGCGAAAACCCTGCTGCCACACCGGAAGCTGGATCTCGCGGCGCTGCGCGCGGACTTCGACGGTGCCGTCGCCGAGCTCGGCGAGTTCGTCCGCGCGCACTGGGCGGCGGACCCGGCGCTGCCGCCGCTGCTCTACGCGGTCGGCGTCGGCGACGAGATCGAACCGGCGCGAGACGACGACGCCGAGCCCGCCGGGGCGCTGCTGGAGCGGGCGCTGGCGCGCTGCGCCGCCGACCTGGTCGCGCACGGCGCGCGGCGGCTGCTCGTCGCGGGCGGCGAGACCTCCGGCGCGGTGGTCCTCGCGCTCGGCGCCACCACCCTGCACGTCGGCGCGCAGATCGCGCCCGGCGTGCCCTGGTGCCGCACCGAGTCCGATGTGGACGGAGAGCCCAGGCCGGTGGACGTGGCGCTGAAATCGGGGAACTTCGGAGGGGTCGACATCTTCACCACCGCATGGGACGTGCTGTCATGAGCGACGCCCGAGCAGAACTGGCCGCCGCGGGCGCGAAGCTCGCCGCGCTCGGCCTGAGCCCCGGCTCCTCCGGCAACCTCAGCGTCCGCGAGGGCGACCGGATGCTGATCACGCCGACGGGCGCGGACCTCGGAGACCTCGACCCGGCGGCGCTCGCCGAGCTGTCCCTCGACGGCGAGCACCTCGGCGGGCCGCGGCCGTCGAAGGAGTTCCCGCTGCACGGCGCCTTCTACCGCCGCGACCCGGCCACCACCGCGGTGGTGCACCTGCACTCCCGGCACGCTTCCGCGGTGTCCTGCCTGCAGCCGTGGTCCGAGCGCAGCGCGATCCCGCCGCTGACCCCGTACTTCGTGATGCGCGTCGGCCAGGCCCCGCTCGTCCCGTACGCCGCACCGGGCGATCCGGCGCAGGCCGGTGCGCTCGCGGCGCTGGACTTCGAGTTCCGCGCCGCGCTGCTGCAGAACCACGGCCCGATCACCGCGGGCACCTCGCTGGCGGCGGCGGTGGACGCGGCGGTGGAGATCGAGGAGGTCGCAGCCCTGCTGCTCGGCCTCGGCCGGCACCGCCCGCGCCTGCTCGAACCCGCCGAGATCCACGAGCTCACCGCGAAGTACGGCACTCCGTGGGACGCCTGAGCGAGCACGCAACGGCCCCGTGCGATCACGCATCGGAGTCGGCCCGGTGTGCCCGAAACGCCCCGGACCGGATCGCGAAGAGGATCACCGGAGCGGAACCCGGCACGTGGTACTCTTCCGCGCAAGTCGGTCGCACACCGCCGAAAACGGGTGTGCGGACCCCTGTACCCCGCCGGACGCACTCGCGGCGGACCGGAACGCGGGCGAACCGGATCGGACCGGTCGGCCACGACGGAGCGTGACGGTCGGCGGTCCCGCCGTGGAGGTGCGATGAACCCGGAACCCGGCTCGGCGGAGCAGCCGCCGCGGACGCTCGCCGACAAGCTGGTGTACCTGATCGACGTGTACGCCCAGCAGAACGCCGCCCCCGGGCAGCAGGCCCAGTGGCCGACCTTCGAACGCCTCGCCGCGGAGATCAGCGCCGGCACCGGGAAATCCATCTCGCACGGCTACCTGCACCAGCTCTGCCGCGGCCAGCGGGACAACCCGACCCTGCACCACCTCCAGGCGCTCGCCGAGTTCTTCCGGGTGCCCGTCGCCTTCTTCACCGACAACGAGGCGACCCGGGAGATCGTGGCGCAGTACGAACTGGTCCTGGCCATGCGCAACAGCCGCATCCGGGAGATCTGCACCTACGCGCCGCTGCTCGACTGGGAAGGGCTGGACGCGGTCACCGCGCTGGTGAAGGACCTGGCGGGCGGGGTGAAGCGGCCGGAGGCCGAGAGCTGATCGCTCCGGCGATCAGCCGGCGGCGGCGATGAACCGCGCCATCCGCTCGCGCACCCCGTCGTCGGAGCCCAGCCACACCGCGACCGAATCGGCCCCGGCCGCGGCATAGGCGTGCACGTCGTCCACCGCGGCCGCCAGCTCCGCGCCGCCGCCGAGCCACGACGTCCGCACCGAGACCCGGACCGGCCGCACCGCGTTCGCCCGCAACCAATCGACACGCGCGGCGAACGTGGCGGGTTCCGGAGCGATGGGCTGCCACCCGTCGCCCGACCGGGCCGCGCGGCGCAGCGCCCGCTCCCCCGAACCACCCACCACGATCGGCACCGGTGTGCCGGGCTTCGGTTCGAAGACCCCGGTGTCGTAGTGGAAGTGCGTGCCGTGGAACGGTCCGGAACCGCCGAGCAGGTGCCGGATCAGGTCGATGGCCTCGTCGGCGCGCGCCCCGCGGTCGGCGAAGCCGGCCCCCACCGCGGCGAATTCCGCCCGGTCCCAGCCGATGCCGACGCCGAGGGTGAAGCGGCCGCCGGAGATCCGCTCCAGCGTGGCCGCCTGCTTGGCGACGACGAACGGGCTGCGCATCGGCAGCACCAGCACCGAGGTGCCCAACCGGATCGTCCGGGTGCGCACCGCGATGGCGGCCAGGGCGACCAGCGGATCGTAGATCCCGCCGTAGCTGCCGGGTGCGTAGCGCGACGGCGGCAGCAGGTGGTCCGGCAACCACACCGCCCCGTATCCGAGCCGCTCAGCCGCCACCGCGAGATCGCCCAGCTCCGCGAACGGCAGCTCCGGCGATTCCGCGGGCAGCACCAGTTGCAGGTCCACCCGTCATCTCCTCCGCTCGGGCGCGGCCGGGGTCCGCCGACCCCGGCCGCCGGTCACACCGCTGATTCCACCGCGACCCGGTCACCGCCGCTCGACCGGTTCCGCCACCAGTGCGAGGCTACGGCCAGCAGCAGCGCGAGCCCGCACACCGCGGCGGAGGTCAGCGGCACCGCCCCGGTCCCCCAGCCGAGGTCGAGCACCTGCCCGCCGAGCCAGGCGCCGAACCCGTTGCCCAGGTTGAACGCGGACACGTTCACCGACAACGCGAGGGTCGGAGCGGCGATCGCGATGCGCTGGATGTGCGCCTGCAGGCTCGGGATGATGGAGAAGCCCGAAGCACCGAACAGGAACAGCGCCGCCACCGCCAGCGCCGGGACCGGACCGCAGAGCCAGAACACCAGGCACACCGCGGTGAGCACGGCCAGCACGGCGAGCACCGCCCGGCCCACGTCCCCGTCGGCGAGCTTGCCACCGGCGAAGTTCCCGACCACCGAGCCGACGCCGAACACCACCAGCAGCACCGAGATCGACGCGGGCGCGAACCCGCTGACCTCCTGCAAGATCGGCACCAGGTAGGTGGAAGTGGTGAACACCGCGCCCTGGGCGAGCACCGTGACCACCACCGCCACCACCAGCACCGGACTGCGCAGTGCCGCGACCTCCTGGCGCAGCCGTTCGCGCCCGGTGGCCGCCCGCTGCTGCGCGGGCGGCCGCATGAACAGCGCGATCAGCACGATGGTCAGCCCCGCCACCAACGCGATGGCGACGAAGGTGAACCGCCAGCCGAACCGCTGCCCGACGAACGTGCCCAGCGGGGAGCCGAGCGCGTTCGCCAGGTTGAACCCGAGCGCGATCTTCGCCATCGCCGAACCCTGCTTGTCCGGCGCGGAGATCGCGGCGGCCAGCGAGAACGCGACCGCCACGAAGGTTCCGTGGCTCATCGCGGTGAACACCCGCGCCGCCATCAGCACGCCGTAGTCCGGCGCCACCACCGCGGCGGCGTTGCCCGCGGTGAACACGGCCATCAGCACGAGCACCAGCGCCTTGCGCGGCACCTTCGTGGTCAGCAGCGTGACCGCGGGCCCGATCACCGTCACGCCGAGGGCGTATCCGGTGACCAGCAGACCCGCCGAGGGCACGCTGACCGCCAGGTCCGCCGCCACGTTCGGCAGCAGTCCGGAGATCGCGACCTCGGCGGTGCCGACGCAGAACACGCCGAGCATGAGTGCGAACACGGGAATGGGCATGGGCGAACCTCGCGGAGCGGTGGTCGTCGGTCAGTTCTCGGGGTGCAGGAATCCGCGGACCAGGTCCACCAGCTCGTCCGGCCGTTCCATGACGACCAGGTGTCCGCTGTCGATCTCGGCGTAGGTGCTGCCCTCGATGGACTCGTGCAGTTCCCGGGAGTGCCCGACGGGCACCAGCTGGTCGTGGGTGCAGCCGACGACCAGCGTGGGCGCCTGGATCTTCGGGGTGAGGTCGCTGATGTCGATGCCGAGCCCCAGGTCGATCTGCCGGTTGGTGCCGTCCGAGCACTTGGTGCCCGCCACGAACTCGGCCAGCGCCTCCACGCCCATCCGGCTGACGAAGCCGGGGGTGAACAGCAGCAGCGTGATCAGTCGCGCGTAGGAGGACTCGTCGAGGTCCGCGAGGTCGCGCCACAGCTTGAAGGTGAGCTGGTGGCGCGGATCGGTCGAGTCCTGCCAGCCGGCGATGAGCACCAGCCGGTGCACCAGTTCGGGGTGCTTGGCGGCCACCCCGGCCGCGACGACGGCGCCGAGCGAGAACCCGCCGAGGTCCACCGGCTCGCCACCGTTGTCCCGGATGACGGCGGCGACCTGCTCGATCAGCGCGTCGAGGGTGATCGCACCACCGTCGTCCTCGGTGCCACCGCTGCCCGCGTAGTCCGGGGTGATCACGGTGTGCCGGTCGGTGAACCGGTCCACCAGGTGGCCGAAGTTGGCGACCGAATCGGCTCCGGTCCCGTGCACCAGGACGAGTCCTGGCCCCGCGCCGTGCGTCGTGTAGTGCACCACCGCGCCGGGGATCGAAACTGTGCTCACGATGAGTTCACTTCTCCTTTCTCGTCCGGTCACCGTCAGGACATCCGAATCAGGATCTTCGGACGTCGGCGACCGCTGCTGGCAAGCCGTTGGAAGGCGGCACCGACTTCCGAACGGGAGAAAGCGGAATCTACCAAGGGATCCAGCCGGACCAGACCGCTTTCCACGAACTTGATCAACTCCTCCCAGCACCCGATCCCGGAGAGGACCGCGTGCACCGTGACGTTCTTGATCACCAGGTCGGCGACCGGAAATCCGTCCACCGAATGGTGCGGAGTGCCCAGCTGCGCCATTCGGGCACCCGGTGCGCACAGCACCGGCGCGGACCTGGCCGCGGCCACCGAACCCGATGCCTCGATGACGGCCGAGTAGCGGTCCACTTCGGCGTTCTCCGGAACCGAGACCGGGAAGCCGAGTTCCGCGGCGAGCTCCCGCGGCTCCGGTTGCGGGTCGAACACGTCGACCCGCGCGCCCAGCGCACGGCACAACTGGGCCGCTACGACACCGAGCGTGCCCGCGCCCAGCACCGCCACCCGGTCCGCACCGGTCACCGCCAGCCGCCGCACCGCGTGCAGCGCGGCCGAGGCGGGTTCCAGCAGCGCGGCGACGTCGTCGCCGAGCGAGTCCGGGATCCGGACCAGCGTGTCCGCCGGGGCTTCGAGGTAGTCGGCAGCGGCGCCCTGCGCCTGGCCGAGCACGCCGATCTCGCTGCGACCCGGGCAGTACCTGAGGTCGCCGCGTCCGCAAGCGGGGCAGTTCCCGCAAGGGCGGAAATTGTGCCCGGAAACGCGCTGTCCGACTTCGAACCCGACGACCCCGGAACCGGTTTCGACGATCCGCCCGCTCCACTCGTGGCCGAACACGAACGGGAACGACTTCAACCCGTCGTGCAGGTAATTGCTCGATCCGTCGTAGAAACCCAGATCCGTGCCGCACAGGCCGATCCGGCTGATCCGGATCAGGCAGTTCCCGCGGCTCGGCGGGGCCACCGGAATTCGCCGCTCCCGCACCACCCCGGGAGCTTCCAGCACCAGTGCGGACATCGCGGACGACTCGCGCTCGGGCGATTCGGGCGAAACCCGGCCTGTCATGTCGGTGGAACGGGACATGCGCACCTCACTTCGCGGGAACGGGTTCGGCGGGGACGGACTCCACAGGCGCCGCGGGCGGACGGCGGCGGCCGAAGCGCCGCATGATCGGCCGTTCGACGGCGGTGTACAGCAGCCACGCGCCCAGCACCGAGACGACCAGCTCGGCGAGCACCACACCGCTCGCGGCCCAGAAGCCGAAGTAGGCGTCCGGCCCCAGCAGCTCCCGGGTACCGCTCAGCACCAGCGCGTGCACCATGTAGAACGCGAACGAGATCTCCCCCAGCCACACCGGGAACCGCCCCCGCAGCGGCGAGCGGCCGCCGCGGACGTCGGCGCACGCGGCCGCCGGGATGAGCAGCGCCAGCGGGATGATCGTGACCGCGTTCAGGTGGAACACCCACGGCACGAAGGACGCCAGCACGTACCCGCCGGCGGTGAGCAACGCCGCGGTCCCGAAGCCGAGCCCGATCCAGCGCCCGCTCAGCACGATCCTGGCCAGCACGATGCCGAGCGCGAAGTCCAGCGCGCGCACCGGCGGCAGGAAGTACACCAGCCAGAACTGCCACACCGAGCCCGGCGAGTTCGCCTCCGGGAGCCCCGGTTCGGTGGGCACCAGGAACTGCGCCACGAACGCCACCGCGAACACCGCCGCGATCAGCCCGATCGCGGTCGCCCACAGCCGAGCCGCGGGAATCCGCTTGATCAGCGGGAACAGCACCGGGAACGCCAGGTAGAACAGCAGCTCGCAGCCCAGCGACCAGCTCGGCACGTTCACGCTGAGGAACGTGTCGTAGTCCGGCACCCACGGGTGCAGCAGGAACAGGTTGGCGAACACCGTCCCGGCCGCCGCGGTGCCGCCGCTGAACAGCACCAGCGCCAGCGCCCAGGTCACCAGGTGGTTCGGGAACACCTTCACCAACCTGCGGCGCCAGAAGTCCAGCACGTCCCCCACGGAGTCGCTGGACCAGGTGAGCACGAATCCGCTGAGGATGAAGAAGAACGCGACGCCGATGCGGCCCGCGTCGGCGGCGACGGTGCTGAACGCGCTCGCCTGCGCCGGGTCGCCGAAGAACGTCCACGGCGGCGTCGTGCAGGAAGCGTGGAACAAGAACACGAGCAGCGCGGAGATGAACCGCATGCTCGTCAAGGACGGCAACCGCGAGGTGCGGTCCCGCTCGGTGATCCCCCAGGTCTGCGTCATGGTCGTGCGGTCCTCATTTCTTCGAGTCGGACCCGCAGGCGTTCGCCGTCGCTGGAGGCGGTGACCGCGTCGAGGTCGGCGACCCGGGGCAGGTCTGCGGCGACCCGCCCGCCGTGGGCGCCGACGACGACCGCCCGCGCCCCGCTGGCCAGTGCCGAGAGCAGGCCTGCCTCGGCGTCCTCGAACACGATCGCCGCTTCCGGTGGCACCCCCAGGTGCCGGGCGGCGAGCGAATACCCCTCCGGATCCGGTTTTCCTTGTCGGACGTCTTCGGCGCTGACGACCACGTCGGGCAGCCGCAGCCCGGCCGCCGCCATGCGCCGCCGCGCCAGTTCGCGGCCTGCCGAGGTGACCACGGCCCAGCGGCCCGCGGGCAGGCTCGCCAGCAGCTCGGCGGCTCCGGGGATCTGCACGATCCCGTCGACGTCGGCCACTTCCTCCGCGACGAGCCGGGCGGTCTCCGCGGCCACGTCGCCGCCGGCGGGCAGGTGCCGCGCCACGGTCTCCCCGGTCCTCCTGCCGTGCGCGTCGGCGAGGATCTCGGCGCCGTCGAGCCCGTGGCGGCGGGCGAAGCGGTGCCAGGTCCGTTCGACGACGGTGGTCGAGTCGACCAGCGTGCCGTCCATGTCGAACAGCAGCGCCTCGGCGGTGAGCAGCACTTCTTCGGTCATGGCCGGGCCTCGCTCGGTCGTCGGTTCAGGGTGTCGGCGTATCCGCGCAGCCGAGCCAGGTCGGCGCGCAGCCGTGCCCGGTCGCCATCGCGGTGGTCGTTCTCCAGCACCAGCGCGTGCACGTGCCCGCCGCGCGCGCGGACCGCGGCGAGAGCGGACTCGGTGTCGCCGCCGTCCTTGACGTGGATCTGGTCGGCGAACCGGTCGCCGAGCGCCGCGACCAGCGCCGCGACGTCCACGCCCGCCTGGTGCGGGTTGGCCGTGTCGAGCAGCAGCCGGAAGGATTCCGCGCCGACCTGGTCGAGCAGCCGCTCGGCCGCGGGAACGTCGAGGACGTTCTCGTTGGCCAGCAGCAGGCCGCGGGCGGCGGCTTCGGCGCTCGCCCAGCGCAGCACCTCGGCGGTCGCCGACAACGATGCGGGGCCGGTGATCGCGCTGCGCCGGAAGCTCGGCACGAACACCAGCGGTGCCTCCAGTTCCCGCGCCGCGTCCAAGGCGCGGGTCACGGTGCGGCGCACCACCGCGGGGTCGGCGGAGGTGAGCCCGATGTCGTTCATCAGGTTCACCGCTACCCCCAGCACGCGGACTCCGGTGGCGGCCGAGGTCTCCCGGATCCGCCGGATGCGCCCCGGTTCGTCGAGCGGTGCGCCGCGTCCCGGACCGCCGAGGTCGAGCTGCACCCCGTCCGCGCCGAGTTCCGCGGCGAGGGTGAGCACGTCCGCGCCGTCGGCGTCGACGCGCCAGCCGGTGAGCCCGATCAGCGGCCGGTTCACGAACCCAGCCCGCGGCTCTGCGACTCCGGCGGCTGCTCGCGCACCGAACGCCAGCCGCCGTCGGCGTCGACGACCAGGCTGTCGCCGTGGTGCTCGCCGCCGCGGGTGCGCAGCATCTCGGTGGCGACCGCGCCGAACCCGGCCGGGCGCATGTAGTCGCCGTAGTCGAAGTCCTCCGGCCGCCGGCGGCGGATGCCCGGGGTGTCGACCATGCCGGCGGGCAGCACCTGCACGATCCGCAGCCGCGCGGCGTCCTCCTCCTGGGCCAGCGAGTGGAGCAGGCCGGTGCCCGCCGCCTTGGTCGCGGCGTAACCGGACCGGCCGGGTCCCGCGTTGTAGACCACTTCGGAGGAGACCCCGAGCAGCAGCCCGGGGCCTGCTTCTCGCAGTGCGGGCAGCGTGGCCGCCAGCGTCAGCCACAGGCCGTGCAGGTTCACGTCCACCTGGCGGCGCCACTCCTGTTCGGTGACGTCGCGGAACAGCGCCCGCTTCGTCCCGTAGTGCACCGCGGAGAAGCACACCGCGTGCAGCGGGCCCGCGCCTGCGACCTCGGCGAGGGCCTGCCGGGCCTGGTCGGGTTCGGTGAAGTCCAGCTGCGCCCAGCCCAGCGCGGCGTCATCGGGTTCGCTGCGGCTCGCGACGACGACGTCGGCGCCCGCTTTCGCCCAGGCGTCGGCGATGCCGCGGCCGATGCCCGTGGAACCGCCGACCACGAGCGCGCGGACCGGTCCGGAAACGTCTGCCATCAGTTCTCCTCGTGGTGTCGGGGTTGCGGAGCGGAGATCCGCACGGCGAGCTTCACCAGCCGGCGGCCGTCGATGTCGCGACCGCGGCCGGTCGCGAGCTCGCGCATGATCCGGGCGGCTCCGTCGAGGTCGGTGCCGTGCGTGACCAGGTCGCGGTAGCGTTCCGGGGCGCGCACCAGCTCGTCGGCGGCGATCCGCAAATGCTCGTTGCCGACCCCGCGGTGCCCGAACAGGTGCACGCGGTCGCCGGTGGTGGTGCTGAGCGCGGCGTGCTCGGGCGGGTCGGGTGTGCCCGCTCGGTTGGCGGCGCGGAGCGCGACGAGGTCGGCACCGGGCAGCACCGGCGTGCCCGCCGCCGGTGGCAGGCCGCCCACCAGGTCGACCGCGAGCTCGTGGCCCGCTGCCGCCGCGATCGCCGCCTCCAGGCAGCCGACGGTCGCGTCCCGCGGGGTGGCGATGAGCACGGCGACGGGCCCCGGTGCCGTTTCCGCCGCCAGGTCGGCGCCGGGTTCCAACACCGCGTGCACCGGCTCCGGCGGCAGGTCGTCGGTGGTGCGCCGCACCAGGACGATCCGCTCGGCCTCGGCCAGCCATCGACGCGCGGCGCGCACCGCGAGCCTGCCGACCGTCCCGGCGCCGAAGACGACGAGGGTGCGCGGGCGGAACCGGCGCAGCGCCGAGAGCGCGTAGCGCACCACCGCGAGCGGTTCCAGCAGCGCCGCCAGGTCGGGCTCCGGCACCGCGGTCAGCGGCAGCACCAGGCCCGCGTCGACGGCCGAGGCCGGTATCCAGGTCCGCTCCTGCAGCAGTCCGCCCACGTTGTGCCCCAGCAGGAACGCGGGGTCGGTGGGGTGCGTCGGGTTCACCACGACCTTCGTGCCCGCGGCGAGCTCCGGTGCGACGCCGGGCCCGGCCGCCACCACGGTCGCGATGCCTTCGTGGCCGATCACCTCGGCCGGGTCGTCCCGCATGCCGCGCAGCATCTGGACGTCGGTGCCGCACAGGCCTGCCACTTCGGGGCCCAGCAGCAGTTCTCCCGGTCCGGGCGGCCGGGTCGGCCGGTGCCGGACCGCGATGCCGGTGCCGTCGCGCACCACGGCTCGGTGCGTCCGGGTCATCTGCCCTCCCGCGCCGCGAGTCCCGCTCCGACGAGCCCGCCGGAGGTGCTCGCGTCGTCGACGACGAGCCGCCGCGCCGCCCAGCCGGGGACGCGGTCGCCGGTCAGGTAGGTGCCGGCGCGTTCCAGGTGCGCCAGCACCGCGCCGCGGTAGTGCTCGCCCAGCCCGGCGACGACGCCTCCGGTCAGCACCAGGTGGTCCAGCTCCGGGTCCAGGCACACGGCGGTGCGCAGCAGGTCGGCGACCGGTGCCGTGACGGCGGCCAGCAGCGCGGTGGCGAGCCGGTCGCCGTGGTCCAGCGCGGCGCGGAACGCGTCCTCGAACGCGGTGCCGTCCTCGGCGCCCCCCAGTGCCGAGTTCCGCCATCCGGCGGGATCGCGGCGCCGGACCTCCTCCGCGACCCGGCGGATTCCGGGCCCGGAGGCGAACGCCGAGAGGTGGTCGTCGACCCCGCAGTCGCAGGGCAGGTGCAGCGGTTCGCCGCGCCACGACGCGGCGACCGGCAGGTGCCCGATCTCGCCCTGCAGACCGCACTCGTCGACCGGGATCTCGCCGCGGCGGCGGTCCACGGTGCGGCAGGCGATGCCGGTGCTGATCGTCGCGAGCAGCACCTTGCGGTCGTCCGCGTACCTGGGCCCGGTGATGGCGTGCAGCAGTGCGGCGGTGACGTCGTTGACGACGTGCCAGCGCACGTCCGGGCGCGCGGACCGCAGAGCGCCCAGCAGGTCGAACGGCTCCGCGCAGGAACCCCACAGCGGCGCCGAGGCGTGCACGGTGCCGGTCCGGTGGTCCAGCGCGGCGCCGAAGGAGATCCCGGCGACGCGGCCTGCCGGCACCGCGGCGCACAGGTCCCGCACGAGTTCGGCCCGCAGCTGCGCGACGTCGGCGCCGGGACGCCTGCTGATGCTGGGCGGGGTGGTCTCGGTGATCTCGGCCAGCCCGTGCTCCGGCGTCCAGTCGGCGGCCCGCAGCCGGGTGCCGCCGACGTCGATCACGGTGATCGGGTTCATCGCGCCGCACGCACCAGAACGGTGTCCGATCCGGCCCGCTCCCGCACGAACCGGAGCGCTTCGCCGAGTTCCTCGCGGGTGATGTCGTGCACGAAGGTCGCGGAACCGATGCCGTCGGTCAGCGGAATCCGCTGCTCGCCGTCCCGGTGCTTCACCGCGTCGCGCAGCGCTTCGACGAGCAGGTCGGTGGTGAACACCGGGTCGGTCACCGGCAGGCCGGCGGCCCGCAGCAGCCCGATCGCCCGGTCGGCGTCCGCGGTGCCGAGCATCCCCCTGTTGTGCGCGAGCGCCACGCACACCGCCATGTCCACCGCGACGGCTTCGCCGTGCAGCAGCGGCGGGTCGGCCCGCAGTTCCAGCGAGGGGCTGAAGGTGTGGCCGTAGTCGACCGAGCGCTCCAGCACCTCTTCCCACAGGTTCGGTTCCAGCTCGTCGAGCATGCCGCCGATCGCCCGCGACATGATCTCCACCGCGGGGCCGCCCGGCTCGCCGTCGGCGAACGCGGCCGCGTCCAGGTCGTGCACGGCGAGTTCCAGCAGGTCGAACAGCGCCGCGTCCTTGATCAGCGCCATCTTCACGATCTCGGCGAGCCCGTTGGCGATGTGCCGTTTCGGCACCGTGCGCAGGAATTCCGGGTCGATCAGCGCCACTTCGGGCGCGTAGTAGCTGCCGAGCCGATTCTTGTGCGTGCCGTGGTTGATGCCGGTCTTGACGCCGATCCCGGCGTCGACCTGGCCGATGAGCGTGGTGGGCACGCGGACGTAGGGGACGCCGCGCCGGTACAGCCCGGCGGCCATGCCCGCGACGTCGAGGACGGCGCCGCCACCGACCGCGACGACCTTCTCCGAGCGCCGCAGGATGCCCATCCCGGTCATCGCCTCGGTGATGGCGACGACTTCGTCGAGGTTCTTGGACTGCTCGCCGCCGGGGACCACGTGCCACTCCACGTCGATCGACCACGCCTCGAAGTAGGCGCGGAGCCGGTCGCCGTGGAGGACGTCGACGGAGTCGTCGACGATCAGCAGGCATCGCGGCGACCTGCCGGGCGCGGTTCCGCACGCCTCGGCGAGCGCCGGGTTCGACGGCGACAGCAGCCCGTTGAGCACGCGGACGTCGTAGCCGACCGGTTGCCGGGCGCGGACCCGCCAGTCGGTGCCGATCTTCGCGGTGCCTCCGGAGTTCGCGGACATCACAGAGTCCTCCCAGTGGTGGTGCCGCCGCCCGGACGCGCGGTCCGGGCGCGCGGAGGTGCGCTCCCGAATTCGTAGGTGGGTGGATCCGGGCGGGGTCGTGCCCTCGCCGGATCAGGTCGGCTGCGCTGCCGACGATCAGTTCGGTCGACCGAACTCCCCAGTTGCGCGAGCGGAGCTGATACCCCTGATCATCCATATCCGCTTACGTCGCGCGGCCTAATGCTAATCACAGCGGATGAGTGCCGTCAACTGAAATGGATGACAACGGGAGGTGACTTGTTTTCCCTGGTCCAGGGGCGGACCGGCCACGGGACGCCGCTCAGCGGCCCGCGGGCTGCGAACGCTCCGCGCGGCGGAAGTCGAGCGCCGGCACCGCCCCGTACTCCTCGGCGACCACCAGCAGGAAGCGGATCTCCGACTCCAGATCAGCCCCTCCCGGCAGCGGCACCGCACTCCCGGCCGCCACCGCGCCCCGCGCCCGGACGTCCTCCGCCGCCCGCAGCCAGCAGGCCAGCACCGCCGCCGCCACCCGGTCCGGCGGCACCCCTGCCGACACCACGTGCGCGCGCGCCCGCTCGACCAGTTCGGCCGAGCAGTGCCCGCTCAACAGCAGCACCGCGTCCCGGATCTCGATCACGAGCCGGTAGCACGCCAGCTCCACGGCGGCACGCGACCGGAACACCTCGCGCCCCGCGGCGGCGAACGGAGCACGCCGGACCTCCGGCACGCCGGCGGTGATCTCCGCCCACAACGGCAGCAGGCGCCGCAGAACCCGGCGCTTGGCCGAGGTCCCGCGCACCTCGGCCCACAGCGGGGCGGACACGCCCACCGCGAAGCACCCGGCCTGCACCCCGCTGACGAGCGGCGCGACCGACAACGGCGACGATTCCCCCGTCCAGGCCGCGAACGCCGCCAACGGGCAGAGCACGAGAACCGACAGGCAGAACCCGGCCCCGTACGCGAGCAGACCGAGCCGCGCCCCGCCCGGCCCCCCCCG